>JBAMMJ010000171.1:18667-28297 GCA_039793825.1 Verrucomicrobiota bacterium
CGGGTAAGTCCGGCTTCAAGATTAGCGCTTATCCCGCCGACAACCTTGCATTGCGGATTTGCCTCCTTCATCTTTTTATACGCAACCGCGAGCAGTTTTATATAATCGTCAAGCGTATAACCAAATTGTCTCGGCAAGGCGTAACTTGTATATACCGGCTCGTTCAAAATCTGATAATGCGTAATGCCCACTGGTTTTAAAGAGCTGTAATGGGAGACAACACTCGCGGCGTGGTTCCCAAAATCTTCCAGACTCTCTGGCATAAACGCAAGCGGAAGGCGGGCTTTCAAATAACTATCGTTTCCAGCTGCCTTTTCAATCTCTTCGGGCTTCGCGCTTGTTGACCAGCGCGCGGATGGAAACGGCAATAACACCTCCACATTGCCGTTCAAATTCAATACCCGTTTAATCTGCACATCAGGCACAGAAAAATCTATCCTTCCCTTTTCAGGCTCTATCGTGTCCCACTTCGCAGACCAATCCCGCCACCAGACAAGTCCAGCCCTGTGAGTAAGTTCAACCAGAAAATCCCACGGATAGGCGTGGTTAAATCCAAGAGGCGAGTCGTTTGCCTGCGTCAGGGACTCAATCACAGCGCAACGAATGGAGTTGGAACAATTCTCAGAACTATAATTCACCCTGAAAAACCCGAGTTTCCCGCTATTTAAATTTTTCAAAGAAACCTCGCTAAAACTTTTTGCCGGAACGTTTACATTAATATCGCGCGAACTTACCACATTATCATAAAAATCCGTCACTGAGAGTCTCCCTGATATCTTTTGATTTGTCGCCGCGTCATTATATGCCACAACCTTTAATTCTATTCCTTTTGCTGGATTAAAAGAAATATTCTCCTGCGCGAGGATAAACGATTCTACAGGATGTCGTGGCTGATAATCGCTCGCCCTATCGCCGCGTTCAAGCTGAACCGCGTCAATCCAGACCGTTGCCGCATCCCTGCCCGTCGTTTCAAGGTCTAACCCGAGAGCTACGAAAAAATATCTTCCATTCGGTTTAAACCGAAATTCATATCTCTGCCAATTTTTATTTAACGTAATCGCCTTTCCCTGTCGCCTTCCTTCGGGTTCGCTTATTATCATCTCCCCTTTTACGCCATCAGAATCCCCTCGCATATACGCCGAGAGCACAAACTGTTCCCCCTGATTTACCTTGAACCAGCCCATATTTGCCGCATACACCCGCTTTACCTTTTGCGCAACCGGGGTAAAGTAATCAAAATAATAGGTTGGCAAATTTTTCTGATTCAGCGCTATTTTCAAACTCTTTCTGCCGTGATACGCAACTATGTTATCAATTTCGCCTTCTAATTTATATAGATTTCCAGCCCAGCCGCTTAATCCATAGGTAAAACTCCCCCAGCCGGCGGTGTCGCACTCAAAACTGCTGTTTGGAATAAGGTTTTTAACGCCATCTTGTCCGATTTGTGGAAACCATTGTCGTCCTTCTTCTGTCTGGACAATTTCCACATCATCCAACCACAAGACTCCGGGACTTTTAAACCAGAATTGCAACCTGCTTGCGTCTGCGGGTAAATCAGAACGCGCCAGAAATACAAACTCGTATCTCTGCCAATCCTGGCTAACGATGAACGCTTCAGATAGTCCGACATTTTCCCATTGTCGCGTTCTGTTCAAGCCCACATCCACCGCGTCGCCGCGAATTCCGCTGCCTCGCGCAAAAAAAGAAATCCTGTACCAGTTCCCTCTTTTTAAGGAAATCTTGTTAACCTGACATATCATTGCGTGGTAGTCCGGACCGTCACCATTAAACTCAAAACACTCCAATTTGGCGCATCGCTTTCCATCCCTGCCGATATCCGTTGATAATTTTTGTTTCACCGCCGCATTCCCTGCAGCGCTCCACCCATCAGGAACATTACCATCCTTTACTATTTCAAAACTCCCGTTATATACAAGGTTTTCAGCCGAATGCGCAATTGCGGCAAATAGCAGAAAAACTCCAGTAAACAAAGATTTTGCGCCGTTCATAGGTGAAATTTTGTTGTGATATTTTTATTTTTTGACGAAGTCAACAATCAAAAAATTCAACCAGAAAAGCCTTCCACTTTCATCATTTAGAGACCTCCAGGCGCGGCTTCATTTTTAATGAATGTACAATAAACGATAGTTTGTCCGCAGACTCTTCAATCAACAATGCAGTCGGTTTCCCTGCGCCGTGACCGGCGCGCGTTTCAATTCTTATTAAAATTGGAGCCGCGCCGCCCTGGGCGTTCTGGAGCGCCGCCGCATATTTAAAACTATGCGAAGGAACAACCCGGTCGTCGTGGTCTGCCGTTGTAATCAACGTAGCCGGATATTTAGCCCCGGGTTTGATATTATGATACGGCGAATAAGCATACAGCGCCTTGAATTCTTCAGGATTGTCTGGCGAGCCGTAGTCCGAGACCCATGCCCATCCTATTGTAAATTTGTGAAACCGCAACATATCCATAACCCCCACCGCCGGCAGCGCTGCTCCGAACAGGTCCGGTCTCTGATTCAATACCGCTCCAACAAGCAAACCGCCATTGCTCCCGCCGGCAATAGCCAATTTGCGCGGTTGCGTATAACGGTTTTTTATCAAATATTCAGCAGCAGCAATAAAGTCGTCAAAAACATTCTGTTTCTTTAGTTTTGTTCCAGCCTGATGCCATTCCTCTCCATACTCGCCGCCGCCGCGAATATTTGCGACCGCGTAAATCCCTCCCATTTCAAGCCAGACAAGATTTGGCACCGAAAACGACGGCGTTATTGAAATATTAAATCCGCCATATCCGTAAAGCAGCGTGGGATTTCTGCCGTTCAATTTTATTCCCTTCTTATAAGTGATAAACATCGGAACAACCGTCCCATCCTTGCTCTCATAAAAGACCTGCCGCGTCTGGTAATCTTCGGGATTAAATTTCACCTGCGGCTTTTTAAACACGGATATCCTTTTGCTATCCAGCTCAAACCGATAAATCGTTCCGGGCGTTGTGAAATCGGTGAACATAAAGAACGTCTCCATATCCTCTCTTTTTCCATAAAACCCGGAAACGCTCCCCATACGCGGCAATTCAAGTTCATATTCAAATCTTCCCTCAAGCGTATATATTTTCACCTGGCTATGCGCGTCTTTTAAATAAGTTACGATAAACCTGTTTCCGACAACACTAACCCCGCTCATTGTCTCTCTTGATTCAGGAATTATTTCGCGCCAATTTTCTCTTTGAGGTCTTTTAATATCAATTGCAATTATCCTTCCCCGCGGGGCGTTTAAATCTGTTCTGAACCAGAACAAATCTCCATCGTTGTCAATAAAATCGTAAGCAGCGTCAAAATCCGTCAAAAGCGGCGTTACCTTTGCGTTAGGTTCTTTAAGATTAAGGTAAAAGATGCGCCGTTTCGGGCTCGTTCCCTGCGAGACTGAAATTATTAAAAACCTGCCGTCGCTTGTGGTCTCAGGATAAAAATTCCACTCCTTTTGATCGGGTCTGTGGTAAACCAGGACATCTTCCTCCTGAGAGGTGCCGAGCCTGTGATAGTAAAGTTTATGGAAATAATTGACCTGGGTAAGTTTTGACGCATCGGCAGGTTTGTCAAATCTGCTATAGTAGAACCCTTTGCCGTCTGCAGTCCACGCGGCTGATGAAAACTTTACCCACTCAATTTTATCCGGCAAATCTTCTCCCGTTTCAACGTTGCGAACCCGCCACTCCTGCCAATCAGAGCCGGCGGCGGCAATTCCATAAGCAGCGAATTTGCCATCTTCGGTTATCACAAGCCCGCTTAAAGCCACCCTGCCATCTTTTGAAAACAAATTCGGGTCTATCAAAACCCTCGGCGTTCCATCAAGTCTATCCACGGTGTATATCACGTTCTGATTCTGTAAACCGTCGTTGCGCGAATAAAAATATCGTCCCCCTTTTTTAAACGGCACTCCGAATCTCTCATAATTCCATAATTCGGTCAGCCGCCGCTTTATTGCTTCGCGTTGCGGTATCTTTTCAAGAAAATCAAACGTTACCCGATTCTGTTCTTCAATCCACTTTTTTACCTGCGGCGAATTTAAATCCTCAAGCCATCTGTATGGGTCGCTCACCGCAACGCCGTGGTAATAATCCACCTGATTTGTTGGGGGCGAATGCGGATAATTAATTGAATATCTAACGCGCGCGCAGGATACTATAAATAAACTCGCAATCACAACCGATATTAGCCCTTTTAATTTTAATCTGTCCGATTTCATTGTTAGTTAACAAGTCTATACCAATTGTCGCGCTGGCGCGGCTCGTATCCTGCGTCCCTGATCAATCGGTGCATATCTTTCACAGCCATTCTATAACAGGCGCCCGCCTGTCGCACCACATTTTCTTCTATCATTATACTGCCGAGGTCGTTTGCACCAAACTTCAAAGCAATCTGCCCTATCTGCGGACCTTGAGTGACCCACGATGCCTGCACATTTTCAAAATTATCAAGATAAATCCTCGCCAGCGCCTGCGTTTTCAGATAGTCGTAAGCGCCGGTCGCGGGCAATTTAAGCCGTGTGTTTTCCGGCTGAAACGTCCAGCATATAAACGCGGTAAACCCTCCTGTCTTATCCTGCTGAATGCGCAACCGTTCAAAATGCTCAATCCGATCTTCAATTGTTTCAATATGTCCGAACATCATCGTGGCGCTGGTTTTCAGACCGAGCCTGTGCGCAACATCCATAACGCGCAACCATTCATCTGCGGTGGCTTTAAGCGGCGAAATCTTTTTCCGCACTCTATCCACGAGAATCTCTGCCCCGCCACCGGGTATTGAGCCAAGACCGGCGCGTATGAACTGCTTCAATATCTCTTCAAGCGGCAAACTAAACGTCTTCTCAAAATGAATAAATTCGCTCGGACTGAATCCGTGAATATTTATCCGGGGAAATTTTGATTTGATATGACTCAACAAATCAAGATACCACTGCATTGGAAGGTCGGGATGATGTCCCCCCTGAAGCAAGATTTGAGTCCCGCCCAGCGCTATGGTCTCTTCAATCTTCCTATCAATCTCCTCAAAACTGATAACATAGGCATCCGATGCCTTCGGACTTCTCCAGAACGCGCAAAACTTGCAATAAACATTGCAAATATTTGTATAATTTATATTGCGGTCAACAATGTAAGTAACAATCCTGGTTCCGTTGCCGTTGTATGCGTTCGCCTTTGCAAGGTTTCGCCGTCTGTCGGCGAGCGCGCCCAGTTCTTCAAGCGGCAGGTCAAACAGCGCGCGAGCTTCCTCATTTGTTATTCGCCCGCCGTCCCAGACCTTCTGCTTCAATTCATCGCCACATTCAACGCAGGTCATAATCGTTCCCTATAATTTAAACTCAAAAATAATTTGGGCAAGTTCTCATACTTTGAAAGAAGAATAGACCCCTTCCCCTGACCAAATAGAGGAAAAGAATTCCTTGCAAACCTATAAAATAAACTCAATCCCCGACTTACCTGCCTCTTCCGAGCAACTTAACCATCCCTTTGCCAAGCGCATCGCCCACAAGGAAATAGGTCTCGGCGTTGCCAAATTCGTGGTGACCGTGTCCGGGATTTGGCGACTCTTCTGGCTTGCGGACAAACTCGTGCGTGGGAACAAAAATTACGTTTCCTTTAAACTCAGGATATTCTGCCGCGGCAGCCTGAGCCTTGCGCAATGTGTTCCATGCGCCCGGCGCCTCAACCCACGGTCCGGTTATCTCGCCAATCACCACAGGCAAATTCGGGGCGTTCAAATCCTTGCGAACATCTTTTATAAGGTTTACAAGATTTTTCTCATACTCAGGCACAGCGTTTTTCGGGTCAACACCGTCATTCCATCCATGATACCAGACAAACCCGGCTAATTCGTATCCGCCGCCGTCGTAGTCCGGGAAATCGTTCTTTAAGTTCGCAAGCGCCTCGCGGACTTCCTCAATCATCTTGTTGTAATATTTTCCAGTCTCGCCACCTGAACTGGGTGGACGAAAATCCTTATATAAACTTTTCCCACCCCAGGCTGTTTTAATTATAAGAACCTGATTCTCCAGATAATCGCCAACAACGTGACCGAACTGCAATTCAGGTCCGAAGTGATGCCTGTCGCCATAAACAGAATACCCCAACCCGAGCGGTCCTTTGAGCACAGTCCCGTTCTCTTTTTTATACCTAACCCATACATCCTCCCGCACGCGCCAGTTTCCGTCATTATCTTTTAGGTGTTTGAACATTGCAGCCTTTGATGGGTCGCGCATCAATTGAACAAGCGTTCCTTTACCATCGTTATAATTCTTCCCATCAAGGTCAACAACACCCTGCCCTTCCATATTGGATTGCCCGGCAAGTATGAAAACCTTTACTGGACTCTTTCCCGCCTGTTTTGAAAACAGTGGCAGCGCAATCAGAGTTATCGCAACCACAGCGATAATTTTTAAACCAACCCTATATGTTTTGTTAGTTTGCATAATAACAGTCTCTTTATGTTCTTGTTAGCGTTATTTTGAAATTCCATTACTCAGCAGCCTCCTGACGGGTAACAATTGGAACATATCCAACTTCATATCCTTTTGGAGGGGTTACAATTAACCCGGGGTCAAGCGCGACAAGTTCTCCTCTGGTTATCGGCGGCATATAATCGCGGTCAATTGTCCAGTATCTATGAATCTTTTCCGCAAGCGCCTGTAACTTTGCCTTTTTCTCTTCGCTCCAGACTTTTGCGTATTGCTGAAATGAAGGCTGGTCAATAAACCGATACCAATAATATGTAACCACTGAACCATCAACCAATTTTGCCTTGAACGGTCCGAGTTTTGGACCCGGCTTCGCCCAGGCGCCGCTGTTCGGTGAAGTATAAGGAACACCGCGAGCGGCAATTTTAAACTCCTGTTTTAATAACCCTGTTTCTGGCGGGACGTCCTTTGCCGCCACAGGCACCCGCGTATCGCCAACCTGTTTGAAGTATTGTGGAAATTTTCCATCCGGGCTTATATCATTTTTCAACCATTCAACGCCCCAGGCGCTATCGCCGAACACCTTTGTTCTGAATATCTGTTCCATACCGGTGATCTTTTTTCCCGCCTGATTAAATCCCGGCATTCGGGTTGAAAGCGTAGATTTATACGCCCCTTTTTCACTAAACCGACCGGAGCAAATCGGTCCGCCATCGCGCCAGGATTTAAACTCGTTCCAGAGAGCTGCTTTTGAATAATAAATAACATCTTGAACAAGAACCGCATTGCCCTCTCTATCCACCGGGAAAAACAGTTGCGGTATTTTTGAATAGACGGTTCCGCCTGAATCCTGCGCTTCAAAGCACGGGACAGTATTGATTTCCATAGCGCCGCCTCCCATCGTGCCGGCTCTTGAATCAAGCCCACGTCCGTAAATGAAAGTATAATTAAATATTTTGCCAATCTTGCTCCAGGTTTCAGGTATATAAAATGCGATCGGTCCCTTGAAGTTTTTTGAACTCAAGAAACAGGTCCAGCTCTGGTCGCCAGTCGGCGGCTCTCCGGGTGTCGGGTCTGTAAACGGCAATGCCATCCAGGTATAACCTAAAAATTTTCCTTCCACCTCGCCGGAAAATGGCAACCCATCCGGAGGGATCAAAAGACGGTTGCTTAATTGCGCCAGCCCAAGCCTATCATCCGGCAGCGCCTCGTTGCTATAAAAAAAAGACCATCCGGGCGAGCCGATTTCATAGTCATAACACTGCGGCGTGCCGTTCATACTGAATTTTGGCGGACCGTATCTGAAATGATTTCCAGCCCAGTAACCGAGCCCGCCTTCAATTGTTTGAAACACGCTTGCCCAGGTCGGTCCACGCTCTTTCCATTGCCTCGCAAGCGTTCCTTCTGGCGCAAGGGGTTTATCCTTATTATCTGAGTTGTCCGGCATTATCCACGAACTCGCCAGCCCAATCTGAAAATTTGCGTAATGCTTATCTATCAGGCTCCATGCCGCTGAGTAAAATCCCATTCCGTAACCGAATTCCTGCTTATTATCCGGTCGGGTTGCGTTAAAACTGATATACCCGTGCAATCCGCGGAAATGCTGGGCAATTTTTGGCTGATTAGCCTTTGCACCACTTTCCGTCTGTTTTTCCTGGGCAACACAGACGCCGCAAAGAAGAATCCCGCTCAAAAGAATAACGCTATCTTTTCGTATCGCCATAAACTTATAAGTTTTTTAGCTGAAATCTTTTTACACTTAAACAATCTCTTCTTTAATCGGGTCCCAGCGCACCTTTCGTTGACGTCTTTGAGCCTCTAACGACATCAGGGATGTTGCAGCTTCAATAAACGCCTCATCAACATTGCATTTCGGAGTCCCGCCCGTCCGAATACAGTTTATCCAGTCCTCCATATGATTTGGCTGTTGCGGAGTTTTCCCTCGTTCATAACCTTTGGGCAGATTTGCGTTTCTCGTATGTGGCGCTGGGATAATTTCAAATGTTGAGACATCGTGCGCAATGCCATCAAATCGTAATGTAGCGTCTCTTCCACAAAGTTCAACCGGCTGCAATGCCGTTGCGTTCATACTGCCGATGAATGTTACCGTTCTGCCAAGTTTTTCAAACTCGTAAGAGGCAACCCAGGTATCGGGCACTTCGCGGTCGTCTTTTAACAACGCTATCTGACCCGTAGTAACACAGGTCTCGGGTATGCCGTGTCCGAGAAGGTATTGAACAAAGTCCATCTCGTGAGATAATAAATCGCCGCAATATCCTGTTCCGTAGGCATAATAACAGCGCCAATGCCAGAAATGCCTTTCATTCCACGGAATCTTTGGAGCCGGTCCGAGCCATAAATCCCATTCCACCTGTTTTCTTACCGTTTCGGGGTCCGGACGCTCCCATTGTCCATAATATCCATACCAGCGCCAGTTCGGATACCGCGGGTCTGAGGCTTTGAACCTGCCGGTGCGAACAAGAGATATCGGTCCTAAAATTCCCTTCGCAATCAATTCCTTTGCCTGCAAAGCGCACGTGGCTTGACGCGCCTGATGCCCGAGTTGAAATACGACTTTGGTCTTTTTTAATACATCGCGCATCAACTTTGCCTCATCAAGGGTTCGTGAAAATCCTTTTTCACAATAAATCGCTTTGCCTGCCCTGGCAGCGTCAATAACCATCTGACAGTGCCAGTGGTCAGGAGTGGCAATAACCACAGCATCCACATTCTTATCCGCCAGCAATTCCCGATAATCAACGTATGCCTTCACCTCCGGGTTTTTGCTCCGTTCAATCCCTTTCTGACGGTGCGGCGCGTACACATCACATACCGCCACCACCTTAACATCGGGGATATTCGCAACGATATTTATCAAATCGCCGCCGCGCGTCCCCAACCCGATACATCCAACCCCTATGACCTTAGATGGAGCGGGGGCGGATAAAATATTTGGAGCAAGTTTTGCCGAGCCTGCAATGGCTACTGTCATGCCAATGGAGGTCTGCAAAAACCCACGGCGATTAATTCCATTTTCACCTTTCATAACAATGGGTAATTTTTGCTATACTATTGCTTGTTACAATATAGTCAAATCCGTTTTTCATTTATAATAACAAACCTAAATCATTAACATTGAACTCAACTGTTGATTCCATAATCGGTCAAAATACA
>JBAMMJ010000172.1:0-3908 GCA_039793825.1 Verrucomicrobiota bacterium
CCACAGAGAACACAGAGAAACACAGAGAAGAAACAGAGTGGTTGCCAGTGTATGAAACTTTCGGGGTTTGTTCATAGAAATACTAAATAATTTTGAAAAATCTAATTTTACCCAAAGGTGCTTTTTTCCTGAAATACTAATGATTCAGGGAGTATAAAATTACAGTGCGATTGAATTAACTTTTGTAGCGGCCTGTCTAAAATTCGGTAATATGAATAGCCATAAAACACTCCAGCGCGTTGTGGATTTATTGCCACCGCAGGTCAATCGCATCTACAATATGAGCGTGGAAGAGGCGCGCTTTCAACTATTTAGCGCGAATCCCGAAGATATCCGCAGAATACAGGGGTCGTTTGCATTGATAGCGGTTAAAGACAAAGTAGTCCGAATGGCGCGTTCAATGGATAGGCCAATGAGATATTTTCTGGCGAAGAAGGAGGATGGTCCGTTACTTATTGTTGCCGACAGGATAGATGAAATATATCGGTGGTTAAAGAGTGAGGGGCTGGACGGGCAATTTCATCCTTCATACACACGGATGGTTCCGGCGCATTATGTGGTGGAGATACATCTTGTTGGATGTCCGGACCCTTCGCCGGTGTACAGACGATTTTTTACGCCTGTAAAGAATAGATGGTCAACTGACCTTGATGAGATTGGCAGGGCGTATATTGGGGCGCTGATGGATGAGATAGCGATATGGTTGCGTGGGGTTGAGGAGAGAGAACCGATCGGGGTCTGTTTTTCTGGGGGAGTTGATAGCGGCGCGGTATTTTTGTCTACTTATTATCTTATGCTGAAGATGGGTATGAATCCATCGCGGTTGAAAGCGTTTACGCTCACATTTGGCGATGGTGAGGATATAGAACAGGCTAAAAAGTTTATGAATCGGCTTGGGTTAGGAATGTTTCTTGAGCCGATTGAATCAAATCTTGAAGAGGTTGACCCGATAGAGGCTGTGAGTGTGGTTGAAGACTATAAACCTCTGGATGTTGAATGCGCAAGTATGATGTTGGCTCTTTGTCGTGGGATTCGGAAAAGATATCCTGATTGGAAATATTTAATTGATGGCGATGGCGGAGATGAAAATCTTAAGAGTTATCCGATAGAAGAAAACCCGGAGTTAACTATTCGGAGTGTTGTTTCAAATATGATGTTGTATCATGAGGGGTGGGGTGTTGGAAAATTCAAACACTCACTCACATACAGTGGCGGATTGAGCCGTAGTTATACACGAACATACGCGCCTGCAAAATTGACCGGTTTTGAGGCGTTCAGTCCGTTTACGAGAGCAAACGTAATTGAAGTGTCTGAGGGGATTCCATTTGAGATGCTCACGGGGATGTCTGTTGAACGGTTATATTCTCTTAAAGGGGAAATCGTGTGCCGCGGGATAAAGGCGCTGACGGGGTTTGATATGCCGGTGTTTCCAAAACGTCGTTTTCAACACGGGGCGATTGACCCGCGCAGGCTCAGGATGCGTCTTCCAGCAAGCGAATCTGTTTATAGAAACTATTATATGAATTTGTATTTTTCAGTCCGATGAACATTGGTTTTACCTCCAGCGTATATCCTGCCGACAAAACAGACAGAACCCGATGGATTGTTCAAAGGCGTCCGCCAAAAAATCAGGTAAATTCTGCCATACCGCTTGCATTTTTTGTGGAAAAGGAGCTGTTTGAGAGCGGTATTGAAGATGTTGTTTCAATAGTGTTGGTAAACCGCGAATGTCCGTGGAGATGCCTGATGTGCGATTTGTGGAAAAACACAACAAACTCGCCTGTAGCGCCCGGGGACATTCCGCGACAGGTAAAGCAGGCGTTTGAAAATCTCGGTATATCTAAAACTGAAAACGGGCAGGTTCATTCAGGTCGGAGGACTCAAAAATATTACGGATTGAAATTATACAATGCGGGGAGTTTTTTTGACGTTGGCGCAATATTACCGCAGGACTATCGTGAGATAGGGCGGTGTTTAACTGGATTCAGGCGGCTTGTGGTGGAGTCGCATCCGTTGTTGATCAGAGACAATGTGAAGGGCTTTCGGGAGGTAATTATTGAGGAGCAAGGCAATGATATTGAGATTGAAATAGCGATGGGGCTTGAAACCGCAAATCCGGATGTTTTGTCGCTGCTCAATAAAGGGATGAAATTGGAAGACTTTGCGATAGCCTGCCAGTATCTTTTAGGATTGGGGATAGATGTTCGCGCCTTTATTTTGTTAAACCCGCCGTTTATGACGGATGAAGGCGAACGGATAAAGTGGGCAATCAGGTCGGCTCAATTTGCGTTTGACTGTGGCGTGTCAAAGGTTGTTTTGATTCCGGTCAGGAAAGGGAACGGGGCGATTGATGAGCTTGAGGCTGAGGGAAGTTTTTCTCCGATTTCGCTATTAACCGTTGAATATATTTTTGAGAGTATTCTCGCGCTCAGACGCGGCATTGCGATGGTTGACCTGTGGGATATTGGATTGCTTAAGGAAAACGAGTGTCAGAGGTGTTTTGAGCACAGGGTTGAAAGACTTCGCAAGATGAATTTAGGACAGAGGGTATTGCCAAAAGAGCGGTGTCTGGCGTGTGGGCTTTAAAATCGGACCAACCGGGTTTTTCTTTATGCTGGTGTGGATTGATTTGAAAATCGTCTTTTATTCCTCTAAAAATCCGATTAATACTTGAGCGTTGATGAACTGGTTTTTTAAAAAAGGCGGCAGTTCAAAGAAGATTATAAAACGACCGCCAAAAGAAATTTTTTTGAAGTGCAATCGTTTAGGGATTGCGCCGACAAGATGGTTGCTTGTGGTGTATGAATTGGAACAAAGAATGGAGATTTTTATTAAAGAGAGTTTCAGAAGGCCTGAATTTTCAAGCCTGATTGAATCCTTTTTGTCGGCGGCGATTTGTTATAGGTATGTAAAAACGGTTTTGATATCAACCTCGCGCTATGGGGCAGGTCAGGAAGAGGGTTCGTATAAGACGCCGCTGGGGTTGCACAGGATTGCTAAGAAGATAGGGGCGGGGTTACCGCCGGGGACTGTTTTCAAGGGACGCCAGCCGATTGGTTATGTGTGGGCTGGGTATCCGGATGCGACAATTGTTCATCGGATTATGTGGCTTGAAGGGCTTGAATCGGGTTTAAATCGCGGCGATAATGTGGATAGTTTTAAGCGATACATTTATATACACGGTTATTGTGATGAGACGACGCTTGGGAGAAAAACCTCGTGCGGTTGCATCCATATTGGAGCGGACGATTTACTGCCGTTATTTGATCTTTTGCCGGAAGGGACTCTGGTATTTATAACTAAAACCTGTTTTTGAGCTGTTATATGAAGAACCAATTGAAGAGTGTTGCGCTTGTGATTTGTCTGATAATTGCGATGTCAGGAACTGCATTCGGGGCGGAAAGGGTGCAGCCACTGTGGGTATTTCCGGTGGGCGCGACTGTTCAATCCTCACCGGCGGTTGGTGCTGATGGCACAATTTATTTTGGGGCTGATAACGGTATTTTTTACGCGCTTTCGCCGGGCGGTAAAAAGAAATGGGAATTTGTTACAAGCGGACCGATTGTTAGCACGCCGGCGATTGCTGCGGATGGGACGATTTATGTTGCTTCAATTGACAGGATTGTGTATGCGCTAAATCCTGACGGCAGTGAGAAGTGGAGGCTTATGCCCGGTAGCGGGCTTGTATCGTCGCCGGCAATTGCCCCGGATGGCACGCTCTATGTAGGCTCGGTTTTTAATAAATTTTTTGCGATTGGTCCGGACGGTTTCAGAAAATGGGATTTCCCGGCGACTGGAAATATAGTTTCTTCTCCGGCTGTAGACGCAAACGGCAATGTCTATTTTGGTTGTATGGACACAAATTTTTACGCGGTAAACACGAACGGCGCCGCTATATGGGTATTTAA
>JBAMMJ010000173.1:0-3870 GCA_039793825.1 Verrucomicrobiota bacterium
GCAGAAAGTCATTTTGCACATCCACAATTATCAGAGCCTTTTCCATAACCCGTTAACCAATTAAATTTATCCCTTTTATTTTCAATTCCATATATTTCTCAAAATCAAACCGATAAAGCTGAGCAGGTCTACACTTTGACCTCTGGCTCAATTCCCCGGCGGGAATAACCACCTGATGTTTAAAAAGTTTTTTCCTGAAATTCCGTTTGTCAATCCGTGTATTTAAAATGTCCTCGTAAAGGTTTTGCAATTGAGAGAGTTTAAATTTATACGGCAACAACTCAATGCCGAACGGTTCGGTTTCAACTTTCTTGCGCAGTATATTTAAGGCTTTTTCAATGATCTCTTTATGGTCAAACGCAAGCGGCGGCAAATTTCTTATGTAAAACCATTGATAATCCATCGCGTCTGAACCTGCCTTTATTTTTAACCCATCAGGCTTAATCATTGTGTAATATGCAATTGATATTACTCTGTCTCGCGGGTCTCTGTTCGGTTTTCCAAATGCCCCTATTTGCTCCAGAAATTCTGCACGGATATTCGTCTCCTCAAATAGTTCGCGCCTTGCCGCAGTTTCAAGGTCTTCATCAATGTTTAAAAAACCGCCCGGCAAAGCCCAATTATATTTAAATGGTTCGGCTTTTCTCTGGATGAGCAAAATTTCCACACAATCTAAAACCAGACCGAACACAACGCAATCCACTGCAACCGCTGGGCGAGGATATTTATAAGTATATCCGTATTTATTCATACAATTCCGATCGCAGAATTTTATTTACCTGCGAGCGTCTGTTTTAATTTTAACAAACGTTCTTCCGTATTTACAGGATAGATTTCAGGGGCTTTGATAGATTTTATCGTTGGTTTTAACCTCTTTAATTCTTCTTTGACGAATTCCCGTATCTCCTGCGCACAAGGCGGCTTATAAACTGGTGCGCCATTTTTCATAACAGGAATTAACAGGTCTTCGTATCCGCAATTTCTTTCTGCTTCTCCTGAATAGCCCGTGTTAACGTCGTTTGCACCGCTGTGGTTATCAGGTTTGCTTTTGGGGGGTTCGTTGCAACCCATTAATAAATCATAGATCAAATCGCCTCTATAAAATCGTCCATCATAATACCTTCTAATTTGAAGCATCCCGGGAAGAGAGGATTTTTCTGAGTCGTCGGAGATTTTCATTTTATAAATCCATTTTCCCTTATTATTTTTCACCATAGAGAGTTTATAGACTCCCCCCAGCGCCGGGTTGTCAAAGGCTGTCGCGAGTTTTGTCCCAACGCCCCAGATGTCTATTGGCGCGTTATTCTTTTTAAGGTTCAAGATTTGATATTCATCCAGGTCGCCGCTGGCTATAATTTTTGTGGTATTAAATCCATTCTCATCCAGAATTTTGCGCGCTTCTATGCTGAGAGTAAGCAGGTTGCCGGAGTCTATTCTTATGGCGGCGAAGTTATATCCATTTTTGACCAGTTCTTTTCCTGCGATAACCGCATTTTTTACCCCTTCAATTGTATTATAGGTATCAACGAGAAACACTCCATTATTTGGCATTACTTTTGCATAAGCAAGAAATGCATCCAACTCGTTTTCAAAACACATTACCCAGCTGTGAGCGTGGGTTCCCCTGACCGGTATATCAAACAGCTTCCCCGCCAGCACATTGGATGTGCTTTCGCATCCGCCTATATATGCGCTCCAGCTTGCGCCTATCGCGCCGCCAATGCTATGTGCCCTTCTCATCCCGAATTCTATCACGGGGTCATTTCCCGCCGCCTCGCAGACCCTTGCCGCCTTTGTCGCTATCAAACTATGAAAGTTAATTAAATTCAAAAGCGCGGTTTCTATTATTTGCACCTGAACAATCTTTCCTTTCACACGAACAACCGGTTCAAACGGAAAAACAACAGTCCCATCCTTCACTGCGTCAACTTCGCATTCAATCTTCAGTCCGCTCAAAAACTCCAGAAATTTTGAATCAAAGAGCGGTCTGGCATCATTGCCTTTTAATTTTGAAAGGTAACTCAAATCCTCGTCGTTAAATTTGAACTCGGATAAGAACTCAATCAAAAAGGTTAATCCCGCCGCAATTATAAAACCGCCGTTAAATGGATTTTTTCTGAAAAAAAGGTGAAAAACCGCTTCCGTATTACCCAACCCAGCTTTCCAGTATCCCTGCGCCATCGTCAATTCATACAAATCTGTCGCAAGCGCAAGGTTGGAACAGTAAATTTTTTGAAGATAACCCATTAATTTTATCTTGAGAATTTTTTATAATCTAAAAATCTAACTCTTTTTTGTCAAGGTAGATAGAGGCTATTTCTTGGTTGGAAACAGAAATTCGGTCAGACCTGTATATTTTACCGTCCTTATTCTATAATCAGGAATACGGTAAGTTTTTTAGGTCCGTGAGCGCCAAGAACAAGAATCCTTTCTATATCCCCGGTGCGGCTTGGACCGGTGATAATAGAAATCATACTCGGGAAATTACCATTATATTTTTGCTTGATCAGGCCGATTGCCTCCGGCAACGATGGCGCCAATTGTTCCTTTTTGGCTATGACAATATGATGAGGCGGTAAAACTGAAATCGCCCTTCCGCCTGTGCTCCTGCTGCTTACGATAACACTGCCAGTCTGGGCAACTAGGCAATCGCATTCGGTAATAGAGGCTTCGCATCTTTCCAGTTCGTCAACGTTATATCCCGTATTCGTCCGAACCACAGGCAGGTTTAGCCTGCTACACACAGACTTGAACAAATCATCAGAATGCGTTGCAACTGATTTCCAGCCTTCTTCTGTCTTTAACTTTTCTAAATATCCCGCTATTTCTTCTATAGAATTAACAGAGTAAAAATTTGTCTTTAGCTCTTCACAGTTCTTTTTAAAGAGGTTTAGATTCTCTTCAAAGGTGTTCCCGACGGCTGGAAGAACCTCTTTAAAAAGAGTTTGAGCGTCGCCTTCGGTCTTAATTTCCGGTTTATGCGAAGGTTTTTTCAGCGCCTCTTTGATTGAAGAAAGTATAATTTGCTTATCATTCATAACTACCTATTGTTCTTTGATTTCCACCATTCTTTAAAGGTTTGATTTGCAATCGGCGGCAAGTCCCGCTCTTTTGTCCATACGTATGCCGGGTCTAATCTTGTCCCTAAAATCAATGGATGAAGTTTTTGTAAAATCCTTCCACATTTAGTAATCATCATCCATAAGGTCGGGCAGGTTGAAATTTTTCCATAGACCTTGAAGGCAATTTTTTGTATGAGCGATGGACTCTTTTTTGCGGCAAGACTTCTGTTTTTCAGCAGATGATGATGAAGGTTAATCTTCACAGGACATATTTCCGTGCAGGCGCCGCAAAGGCTTGATGCGTAGGAGAGGTGTTGCCAATCTTTAATGCCCTTCATTATCGGCGTAATAACCGCGCCAATAGGACCGCAATAGGTTGTCCCGTAAGAATGTCCGCCTATGGTTCTATAAATTGGACAAACGTTCAGGCAGGCGCCGCATCGGATGCATCTCAATGCGTCCCGTTCCACCGGATCGTTAAGCAATTCAGTCCGTCCATTATCCAGAAGCACAACGTGAAACTCCTGCGGGCCGTCGGATTCATCGGATTTTCTTGGTCCGGAATAAAATGTGTTATAACCGCTGATAGTTTGCGCTGCCCCTGCCGTGGCGAGCATAGGCAGGAAAAGCGCGAGGTCTTCAAGTCTTGGAATAACCTTTTCAATCCCTATCAGAGTTATCATAACCTTTGGCAGCGCAGCGGTAAGTCTTGCGTTGCCTTCATTCTCGGTTATTGAAATCATACCGGTCTCAGCCACAGCAAAGTTTGCGCCTGTGATTCCGATATCAGCCCTGATATATTTGTCCC
>JBAMMJ010000174.1:0-13139 GCA_039793825.1 Verrucomicrobiota bacterium
TATTATAGTTGCTGACGCTCCGCCTGATAATAATTTTGCCGCATTCAGAGCATTTTATAATATTGATAGTAGTGTCAGGATTGTTGGACCGTTTACAAGCGGAAAGCTTGACAACGCCGGAGAACAGATAGTTTTAAGAACCGCTGCAGGGGGTTCCGATATAGTCAATTTTTCTTACAATAACAGTCGCGGTTGGCACTTGCAGGCGGCAGGCGCTGGACATTCGCTTGTCTTCAATGAATCGTTTCTCTACGACCAGAATAACTATGCGAATTATTCGGGAAGCTGGATGGCAAGCGCATTTATAAAAGGTTCTCCCGGTTCATCGGAGCCTCTGGTTTCATCGCCGCAATTATTGATCAATGAAATAGTTGTTAACACCGATACATCAAATACAAATGGTTCAAATAATTGGATTGAGTTGTATAATCCATCAGATTCGCCGTTAATACTTGGCGCGGGGTGGTATTTGAGCGATACACCGACTCTTTTAACAAAATGGAATATTCCACCAAATACAATCGTTCCGGCTCACGGTTTTGTTTCGTTTAATCAGGAGTCTGGGTTTAATCCTGCAAACAGTGGGTTTTCCCTGAACAAATCCGGTGGGGAAGTTTATTTGTCATTTATAAACGGAGGCGCGACCGACAGGGTAGTTGATGTGGTGAGATTTAAGGCATTGAGCGGGAATTTATCGTATGGAAGATACCCGGATGGCAGCCAATATTGGGCAACGTTATCCGCGCAAACTCCCGGCAGAACAAACGCCGCTCCTATTCGGTCTTTAATGATTACCGAGATATTTTATCATCCGCAGGACTTTGCCGATGGAACTGACAATAGCCGAGACGAGTTTATTGAAGTGTTCAACGCTTCACCAGAACCGATTGTTTTAAGCCAGCAGTGGCGGATAGATGGCGGAGTATCCTTTTATTTTCCATCAAATATAACAATTGCCCCGCGAGAATACGCGCTTGTTGTGAATTTTAATCCTGCCGATCCAATGCAATTAGAGGCTTTTAAATCCAGATTTGGGATAACATCTACAAATCTTAAAGTATTTGGTCCCTATGTCGGAAAACTGGCAAATGATAGTGAGCGGGTAGCTTTAGAGTATCAGACGATTACCGACCAGCTTCTGTCGCAGACTGGTTGGGTAATAGCGGATGAAGTTATTTATTCTGACCGAACGCCCTGGCCTTGTGGCGCGGACGGATCAGGAAACTCAATTCAACGAGTTGATATCGGCAGTAGTGGAAACAACCCGCAGAACTGGAATGCGCAAATGCCGACACCTGGTGCTGAACGAGCTCCGATTCCTGCCGGCGTCCCGCAGATTGTATCGCAACCGCAATCAAGGATAGTGCCGACAAATGCCGCAGTAAGTTTTCAGGTGTCGTTGTGTGGCACTCCGCCATTTACCTATCAATGGCGATTTAACGGAGTGGACCTGTTAGGGGAAACTAATTCCACTTTGAATCTGTACAACGTCAGACTTTCAGATTCTGGCGGATATAGTGTTGTTGTAGGAAACGATGCCGGTATGATAACCAGCGCAGTAGCCACATTAATTGTTCAATTGCCTCCTGCTATAATATTAAATCCGCAAAGTTTGACAGCGACCGGCTATACCGCGGTTGTGTTTAATGTTTCGGCAGAAGGGACGGAGCCATTGTTTTATCAATGGTTGTTTAATGATTTTCCTATTAGCAATGCCACAAACTCTAATTTAGTTTTAACAAATGTTGATAGAGCCAACGAAGGGGTTTATAAAGTGATTGTATATAACAGCGCCGGGTCGGTTGTTAGCTCAGGGGCATCACTTACTTTAAGGATGCCGCCAAAAATAACTATTCAGCCTAAACCGGCGATTGTTCGCGATGGATTGACGAATATTTTTACAGTTCAGGCAATTGGCGATGGGACTCTGTATTATCAATGGCTATTCAACGGGCAGCCGATCGCTGGGGCAAATTCAACCAATTATGTTAAAACTAATGTATGGGAGACGGATGAAGGGGATTATTCAGTCCTTGTTACAAATCAGTATGGAATGGCGTTGAGCGAGTCGGCTCATCTGACGGTGCTTGTTCGTCCTTACATAACTATGCAGCCTACTCCATCGGTTATATTTGCGCCGGTGGGAAGCGATGTTAACATCTCAATTTCAGCAGGAGGCACATTGCCTATAAGCTACCGCTGGAGAAAGGGCTCAACAACTATAACTAATATTATTCTTAACTCTAATACCTGTGTTTTAACCCTTAAAAATGTTCAACTTTCTGATTCCGGGAATTATAACTGCGCCATAACCAACATAGCAGGTTCTGCGACCCGGTTGAGTTCAAACGCGGTGGTGACCGTTTTGTATCCTCCAATGATAACAAATCAGCCGCGCAGTGTTATTGCAACCTTAGGCGCGGAGGTTGAGTTTTCTGTGGGAGTTTCAGGAAGCGCGCCGCTAACCTTCCAATGGTGGTATAATTTAACTAACAGGTTAGAAAACGCGACCAATTTAACTTTAACAATAACCAATCTGCACTCTGGCGACATAGGGCTATATTCTGTCACTGTATCAAACCCTGTGGGCAGTGTTACAAGTGAGGTAGCAAGTTTAGGCGTTGACGGCGCGCCTGTAATTACCGTTCAACCGACAGACATTTTTGCCCGAGTGGGAGAATCGGTAAGTTTTTCGGTCGCTGCAACAGGCAATGAACCATTAAGATGCCAATGGTTATTTAACAATTTGCCAATTCAGGGTGCTACATCATTTGTTTACAGAATTGATTCAGTCAGTTATCAGAACAGCGGTGCATACCGGGCGATTATAACAAACGCCTCAGGTTATGCCATATCCCGAGAATCTACTCTTGCGGTGACGAATTCAACGGCGTCGCTGAAAATCAGGGAAATCTGGTTAAGTGGATCGGAGGTTGTCCTTAAATTTGAAGGTCTCCCGCAGGTTGAATATGTTCTTGAAGCCTCGCAAAATCTCAGCTTGTGGATTCCTATTGCGACAAATTCCGCAGTTGATGGATTAATTAACTTTTTTGACACGGCGATTCCGAGTAAAAGATTTTATAGGGTAAGGTTGCGGTGAGATAATGTCAAAAGAAAATAGTGGAATAAATTTGCAAAATCTGGTATCATAATAAAAATTGGTAAAGGAGTTCAGCCTCTTGATGGTTGAACAATTGACTGTTTGAAGAAGGATAGTATAAACTTTAGATGGTAGGTTGCGCGCGTAGCTCAACTGGATAGAGTGGCGGCCTCCGGAGCCGTAGGTTGTGGGTTCAAATCCCGCCGCGCGCACCACCTATCATCTGTCAAATATAGCTACAACAATGGAGCAGACACAAAATTTAACGCAGGCAACAAGGAAGTCTGAAGAAAAGGATAGTAAGAAGGTACTAATTCTTGACGACGACCAGTGGTTTACTAATCTGCTAACCGAGTTGCTGCAGACGCAAAATTTTCAGATAACAACCGTGGAAAGCGGGGTTGAAGGACTAAAGGAGATAATGAAAACAGATTATGATGTCATCCTGTGCGATATTATGATGCCTAACCTTTCGGGTGATATGTTTTATGTCGCTGTTCAAAGAACGAAGCCTCATTTGTGTAAGCGCTTCATTTTTATGAGCGGGCACAAGGGTAATCCCAAAATTGAAGAGTTTATAAAAAACGTTAGTGGGATTATGTTGTGGAAGCCTTTTGAACTTTATCAACTCCTTGAGGCAATAAAGGCACTGGAGGTAAAATCGCGCGAAAATTGATACCACTTTTCGCAAAGTCCAGTCTTAATTTGTACACAGGATTGATTTACCTATATTACCGTTAATATTTTTTAATTTTTCTAAATAAGTTCACAAAACAAATCAAGTTATACTTACTGCTTGCGATTATGGAGTTGGCTTTTATAATTTGGATATGCCCGGCAATATAATGAAGTTGCGTTCCCGTCCGCCTATTGCGCGGATGATGCTTATTCATGAAAGGCTTAAGGAGAATAAGTATCCAAATTGCAACAATCTATCTAAAGAGGCCGAAGTGGTGCCCCGGACGATAGCGCGCGATATCCTTTTTATGAAATACAGGCTCAATCTCCCGATTGAGTATGATAAGCAACGACACGGTTATTATTATTCGGAACCTGTAAAAAATTTTCCGACAATTAATCTGAGCGAGTCCGAACTGTTTTCTCTGCTTGTGGCGCAGAAAGCAATTGCCCAGTATAAAGGGACGCTATTTCAAAAACCGCTTGATACGGCTTTCAAAAAAATAGTCGGTATTTTAAGCGACAATATTTATTATTGCGTTAGAAATATTGAGAAGGCGGTAACGTTTCGTCCATTTGCTCCGGAACAAACCGATGAAGAGAAGTTTACCTTAATAAATAAGGCAATACAAAAATGCGTTGTAATATCTTTTGAATATCGGAAACTGGCTGCAAGCAAAACCGAGGCGCGCAATGTGCGTCCATATTGTTTAGTTTGCGCGGATAATCACTGGTATCTGATCGGTTTTGACGAGGGACGCGGACAGATAAGGACTTTCTCATTGCAGAGGATGGGTATGCCGACAATCACCGAGAAGAATTTCAAAAGACCAAAAGATTTTGACGTTGAAGAGTATTTAAAAGGTAGTTTGTCAATTTTTAAGGGAACAGCCGATTATGAAATAGTTATTGAGCTGGATAGATGGGGGACTGACTTAATTAAAGGGAAAATCTTGCACGAATCGCAGCAAATAACTCCTACAACCAACGGCGGTTCCAGATTGAGCTTAAGGTTAAACAGCATTGAAGAGATTGAAAGCTGGGTTTTAAGTATGGGTGAACACGCCACGGTAATAAAACCGAAAGTATTGATTGACCGTATAGGCGAGAAGGTAGGAATTATTGCGAAAATGTACGGATTTGAAATCTCTAAAGGAATGAAAGAAAAAGTAGTGACTGCTCAAAAGCTTCCAGGAATCTATTGACATAAATACTTAAAATGTAATAATTAATTCATTATAACAATTCTTGTTATAATCGGTGTTCAAAAAGAAAATTAAATCGGTCATAAGATATGAACAATAACCAGATTAATGATAATTCCCAGCAAATGGAACAACCCGCTGGGAAAGCCAGGGGCGGGAACGAACTAATTATTGCGCTTGTTATAGTTTCCGTTATTGCGGTTGCGCTCTGTATTTTTTCTATTGTTTTGAAAAACAAGATGGATAACCAGAAAATTGCATACGAGAAACAAATTGCGGAAAGAACGACGGAATTAACCAGGACACGCGAAAAACTGACAGAAGTTAACGAGGTCAATAACTCTTTAACTCAGACATTGAGCAGCAAGACCAACGAGATAAATACCCTGTCAAACATTTTAAGTCAGACTCAAACAGAGTTGCAGGCGGTTAAGTCGCTTGCAGAAAGCAGAGAAAAAGCCCGACAACAGGCTGAAGCGACAATTCAACAACTCACGAATGAAAAGGCAGAGCTTCAAAAACAGGTCTCTTCTTTAAATGGCAAGGTTCAGGAGTTAAATAATACGATTGGCATTTTGACAGGTGAAAAAGATAGCCTGACAAAAACGATGAATGACCTCACTAATTCGCTAAGAAATTTAGAGTCTCAGATTGCAGATGTGCAGAAAAAACTCGCAAACTCTGAAGGGGAACGAGAGTTTTTGCTTAAAGAATTGAAACGGCTTCAGGCGGAAAAAGCCGAGCTTGAAAAACAGTTAAACGACCTTGCATTTCTTAAAGAACAGGTTTCCAAACTTAAGGCTGAGTTAGCGATTGCGCGCCGTCTGGAATGGATTAAAAGAGGGTTGTATGGCGACGAAAAAGGCGCCGAAAGATTGATGAAATTGAGCCAGCCAAAACCCCAGGAGCCAAAGACAAATTATAACATTCAGGTTGAGATGAAAACCGACGGCACTATAAAGGTTCAGTCCGGGTCTACAAATGCTCCGCAAACCGCCCCACAAAAATAATATTTCAGAGATTATAGCGCCAAATTGCTAATAAAACTTAGGTTTTAATATGCTGCGAATGGCGTAAAATTACCAAGCAAACAGATTAAAATGCTCGCCTGAAGGGATTCCACTTAATCGCCATTGGCTTAAGGTAATAAGTGAAATTATTTTTGTTTAATCCCGAATTGATTTACAATTAGTTTTAATGTTGAAGAATAGGATTTTTGCAATTTGGATTGCTGCTCTGGTAATAGCCGGTTGCGCAACGCGGCAGGAAGTGAAATATGAACCGGTAATTTGCAAATCAATATCAGAGCCGGCGCCATATTTAAGAGTTGTAAGGGTTCCCCAAGAAAAACTTGAACTTCAGGTGGCTATCAGGAGGCTTATTCCGAATAGAGGCAGAGGAAACGAAATCTGGATAGTTGCCGTTTCGCATATCGGAGAATCAAATTATTATCACGATATTCAATCGTATCTTGATAAAATGACGCTTGTCCTTTACGAGGGCGTTGGAATGAGCGGGTCAAAATACCCAGCCGATCAAGATGGCCGCTCGGTCAAAGAAAAATTTGGTTCCTCTGAAAAATTGAGAACCGACTCGTCTATTCAGGGGAAAATCGCAAATGCGCTCAGTCTTGTGTTTCAACTGGACGCTATAGATTATTCAAAGGCAAATTTTAAAAATTGCGATATGACTTTTAATCAGCTTCAGACAATTTTTGAAGAAAGAAAAACGGCTGAGAAAACTATATCGCCTGACGCAGTCAAGGAGTGGGAGAAGGTAAAAGACCTCTACAGCGGAGATTCGGTTGCAGTTAAACTGATGGAAATCGCTTTGAAACTCATTGGAAGTAGTCCAAAAATAAGCGCGATGATGAAGATGGTTTTTATTGAAACTCTTGGCAAGGTTGAAGGTGATTTGAGCCAGTGGAGCGGGCTGCCCGAAGGTGTCAAGGAACTATTTGAGGTGTTAATTAAGGAAAGAAATAGAGTGATAATTGAACAATTAAAAAAGGAATTGGTTAAGTCAAAGCGCGGAGGGAAAATAGCGCTCTTTTACGGTGCAGCACATTGTGGTGATCTGGAGAAGCAGATAGTGGCAAACTTTAATTATCGCGCAATTGACCAGATATGGGTTACAGCGATTTCGGTGGATTTAAAACTGAACAAAATAAGTGAATTTGAGAGTATGTTTATAAGGGACATAGTTGAGACAATTATTAGACAAATGCGTGATAATCATTAGTTATTCTAAAAATATTTTATTATGCTTGCCATTGATGTTTGTGTTATGGCATTATGAATTAGGTTAACAATAGAAAAAGAAAAACTAATAATCCAGACGAGGCTTATGAGCAATACTGCTAAACTTGAATTAGAAGGCAAGGTGTATGAACTCCCTATCGTAGTCGGCACCGAAGGTGAAAAGGCGATTGACATAACCAAGTTAAGAGATACTACGGGGTATATCACGCTTGACGATGGTTATGCCAATACCGGTTCCTGTATCAGCAATATAACCTTCATTGATGGCGAAAAAGGGATATTGAGATACAGGGGTATTCCGATAGAAGAATTGGCTGAAAAATCAACATTTGTGGAGACTGCATATCTATTAATTTACGGGCATCTTCCAACCAGGAAAGAGTTGCAGAGATTTTCTGACCTGCTCACAGAAAATCAGTATCTGCACGAGGATATGAAGTTTCACTTTGAAGGATTTCCGACAGGGGCGCACCCGATGGCAATTTTGTCGGCGATGATAAACGCCAGCAGCTGTTTTTATCCCGGCTTGATGATCGGGCGCCCGTTGCCTGCCCGTTTTGATGTGCACGCAGCAAGATTGATTTCGCAGGTAAGGACAATTGCGGCTTTCTCATATAGAAAGTCGCGCGGTTTGCCGATTATTTATCCGAAGAAAACATTAAAATACACCGCTAACTTTTTGCATATGATGTTTTCGGACGTATATGAAGATTATGAATTAAAGCCTGAAGTTGTTCACGCGCTTGACCTGATTTTCCTGTTGCACGCAGACCACGAGCAAAACTGTTCAACATCCACAGTTAGAATGGTGGCGTCGAGCCAGGCGAACTTGTTTGCTTGCGCCGCCGCCGGGGTTTGCGCTCTATGGGGTCCGTTGCACGGAGGCGCAAATCAAGCCGTTATAGAGATGCTTGAGCAGATTAGAAAAGAAGGCGACGACGGTTCAAAATTCCTGGCTCAGGTAAAAGACAAATCAAGCGGCAAACGGCTTATGGGGTTCGGACACAGGGTTTATAAAAATTACGATCCCCGCGCAAAAATTATCAAAAAGGCGTGCGATGACCTGTTGAAGGCGCTCAATAAAGCCGACCCGCTGCTTGATATCGCAAAGAAACTTGAAGAGGTAGCGTTGAGCGATTCATACTTTATTGAAAGAAGACTCTATCCTAATGTTGACTTCTACAGCGGCATTATAATGCGCGCCATCGGGATTCCAACCGAGATGTTCCCGGTTATTTTCGCTATTGGAAGAACGCCGGGCTGGATAGCGAACTTTAAGGAAATTATGGACAATCCAAAGAGCAGAATTTATCGCCCGCGGCAGATTTATATGGGGAACAACATCAACCACTATATACCAATAGAACAACGAGGAGAATAAAATCTTTTGTTAATCTGATACAGGTTGCACAACGGAACGGGCAATTATTGCCCGTTCTTTTTTTATGCCTTTTATCTTGAATTAATAATAACTCAAAGCGAGGTTTGATGGTATTATTCAGATAAAAGGCTTAACCGCCGATTGCGGTCATTGGTCTTTGAGGGGTATAATCCTGATGAAAGTGGTGTTGCAACGGTTTGGAGCGCATTGCGGTCAGGATTGAATCCCGAAGCGCATTTTCCGAGCCATTGTTTTTTACAATAGGATAAAGATTGATTTCGCCATTGTGTCCCAAACAGGGCCGCAGTTTGCCATCGGAGGTGAGGCGCATTTTATTGCAGGTTTCGCAGAAATGAGGACGCGTCATCGCCCCTATAAATCCAACGATCGCGCCGCTTTGTTTTAAGTCTATAATATTTAGACGGTCCCCACCCAAAATTATGTTTTTCAATACTTATCAATTCGTCGTGTTGCGAGATAATTTTCATTGCATCAAAGATTGATAGAAATTTTTCGTTTGTGAAATTTGCCGAAGTTATAGGCATCAATTCTATCAAACGGAGCGGCAGACCGTGTTCTGACGCAAATTGGATTAAGGGAATAATCTGGTTCTCGTTCACATCTTTCATCAACACGCAATTTAATTTTATCATTTCAAATCCCGCGCTGATTGCGGTTCTTATGCCTCTTAATACTTCGTTCAGGTCTCCGCCGGTGATTTTGTGGTAAAGTTGATTATCAAGGGCGTCAAGGCTTATATTTATGGTTCTAAGCCCGGCATTATGTAGTTGCGCAGCAAGGTATTCCAGTCTTGAGCCATTTGTTGAAAGGCCAATTGATTTAATTTCAGGTATCTGATGAATTCCACTTATAATTTCTACTAAATCTTTACGTATAGTAGGTTCTCCGCCTGTTATTCTTACCTTGCGGATACCGAGTTTTGCTGCCTGGTTGACGATCCTGATTATGTCATTTGCGGCGAGGTGGTCGTTCCGCGCAGACCAGCCGTGATATCCGTTTGGCATACAATATATACAGCGTTGGTTGCAGCGGTCTGTTATTGAAATCCGCAGGTAATCAATTTTTCTTCCAAAAGGGTCAATTAATTGCTGGTTTTCCATAGTTATTGTTTAAATTTTGGTGAGGGTCTTCTCCGTTGAGATGAGCAACGGCTTCAACGATAGCTTCGGAGAGTATCTCAATACATTGTTTAACGGCTAAAGGATTGCCGGGCAAATTTATTATTAGAGATTGTCCGCGGATGCCGCAGACCGCGCGGGATAAAATCGCGGTTTTTTTGAACTTATAAGATTCAAGCCGCATCAATTCGGCAAATCCGGGCAATTCTTTTTCTATGACTTGTCTTGTTGCTTCCGGGGTGACATCGCGTTGAGTGATCCCTGTGCCGCCTGTCGTAATAATCAGGCGGCATTTATGTGTGTCAGCCATTTCTTTTAAGGTTTGTGCAATTAATTCTTTCTGGTCGGGAATCACCCTGCTGAGAAATGCAATCTCCTCGTTAAAAATGGCTTTCAAAGCGGATTCTATTTCAGGACCGCTTTTATCTTCGTAAATACCGGCGCTGGCTCTATCACTGATTGTTATTCGGGCGATATTCATTTCTTTGTTTTTTCAATTAAGGTTATTTCTCCGATATTCATAGTTTTATCAATTGACTTGCACATATCGTATAAGGTTAAGGCTGCGACTGCCACTCCGGTAAGCGCCTCCATTTCAACCCCTGTTTTTGCGGTTGCTGAGGCTGAACAGCGAACCGCCACCGAATTTGTTCCCAGCTCAAATTCAACCTCCACATTATCAAGGTTTATATTATGGCATAGCGGAATTAATTCGGATGTTTTTTTTGATGCTTGAATTGCTGCGACCCTCGCCACCGCAAGGACATCGCCTTTTTTAACGGTTTTTGTTTTATAGCCTCTATAGTTGATGGCTGGCAAAAGAGTTTTCCGATTGCGACCGCCTTTCGTCTCTGAATCGGCTTTTCGCCCACATCAACCATTCTGGCATTGCCTTCGTTATCAAGATGAGTGAATTGGGCATTCATTGTTTTTAAAATTCAGATTTTTTATAATCCGACTTTTCCAGATTGGAACATCTTTTTTTAGCTGATCTAAAAATTCAGTGACCAATCCGAAAGATTCAGCCCGGTGCATAGATTGCGCGCGAATATAAATTGCGGTTTCTCCAACCGGTATTGTTCCAATTCTGTGAATAATTTGTACGGAATGGCAGTGATATTTTTCGCCGAGTCGTTCCACAATTGACCGCATCATTTTTTTTGCCATTTCGGCATAAGCCTCGTATACGATGGCAACTATTTTCTCGCCATTTTCCTCGCCGCGAACTATGCCGCAAAATTCAACAGTCGCGCCAATTGTTCCATCAGTAGTCGGCGGAGACTTTTGAATTGGTTTATCTGTCAATTTTATTTCAACAATCATAGATTTTAAATTGTTTCAACCGCCTGAAACCGGCGGGATTATTGCCACTTCATCTTCGTTAGAAAAAAGGGTGTCATCTCCGACATATTCGCAATTGCGCGCTATACGACATATTGTTTTTACTCTTTCAATTTCGGGAAATTTGTCAATTAACACCTCCCACAAGGATTTTACATCCAGCGGAGTTTCAACTTCCAGTTCAATTTGCGGAACCCCGGTGAGTTCCTTTGCATTTGCAAAAAATAGAATCTTCATAGTATAAGCCTTAAACCATTGAGTTATTTAGACGCATATATTCTTCCAGTTCATTTCTGGTGTTTAGATTGGTTAAACAGCGCTCAAATTGTTTCGGAACTGGAATAATTTCCACGAGTTTGCAACTGGCGCAATTTTCCGCAAAAGTTATCGCTTTTCTAATATTGGAATCCAGCAGGCGTTGCAGGATGCCCAGCGAGGACTTTGGGTAGATGGCGCAAAGCGGTTCAATTTGGGTTTTTGATTTTGGCACAATGCCTTTGTTTTCGGGACGATGAGACAATAGCCATTGCAGAAACTCTATGTTTATTGCCGGCATATCCACGGCAATAGCGAGAAGGAAATCGGAGTTAATTGTTTGCAGCGCAGATTCAATGCCTGCCAGCGGTCCGCAGTCCTGGCGCAGATCGTAAACTAATTTTGCGTTAAAATCTTTGTAATCTCCTTTTTTTCCACAGGAGAGAAGTATTTCATTAAAACCGAGAAATTTAAGAGTGGATAAGAGTCTTTCAGCAAGTGATATGCCGTGAAGCCGCAGCGTTGCCTTGTCCATTCCCATACGAGTGGATTTTCCGCCGCATAAAATGACTGCGCTAATATCCATTGCTGCTTTCCTAAGCGGTTTTCTGCGTTGTCGCCGTTAATATTTTGTCAACTTTAAGTATTCCATCGGTCAGAATTTTTGCCCTCAGACCACCGCGGCCTTTCAGCCAGTTTTCAATCTGCTCATTTCTAAAAGCGTGGTTCATCCAGAAACAGGGTTTGCATTCTTCTGTGCCAAGAAAGCGAATTCCCTGAATTTCAAATTCCATTCCGACCAGCCTGTTTAAATCAACGCCTTCAACAATTACATTTCTTCTGGTGCAAGCAGGTGTTATTTCAGGCGGAAGATTAAATTCTTTCTTCATTTCAATAAAAACTTCATACGAAAAAAACGTGATTTGTCCTTTATAATCTTCTTTGTAATCAAAGAAACGGTCGCCGCGAATTCCTCTTCCGGCGACGCATTCAATCTGTTCTACTTCAACAATGGGATTTTCGCCGGGCGGCTTTCCGTAATGCCCGAAATAGTTGTGTCCTGGAGATATGTATATATGCTTAATCAGCGCATTCATTTTGTTATAATTTAATTTAATAGGATATAATTATACAGAATTTAAAAAAGTTTTTTTTGATATCAGTCATAAAAAGCGAAAATATCTAACAAATTTCAGAATTATTTATTTTTTTAAAGACCAGGATTAATAAATGTTTTTATCTTGATTGATATGTAGTCTGTTGTGAAATTTAAAAAAGTTTTAAATTTTTTTCAAAAATTGTTGACGGCAATCATAAATCGGATAATAGTATGATATAAATACAATGTATTGTATTTACAATATAGAATATTCATTAAAAACCACAATATATAGTAGATGTTGTGGCAGGTGAATCGGGCAGAGCTACCCATAAAACTCCGTCCCGAAAAGACCCATAAACCCAAACTTAAACCGATATTTGCGCTTATGATTGACATTCACGAATTGGTTGGAGAATCTTCTGATACGACTCAGGAGAATCAGTTGTCTGATGTTCAAAAGAAGGACAGCGATATGGCAAAAGAAAGACCGAATGGATTTATAAAAGTTGAGAGAGTATTCAGCAAGCCCGGGATAAGCCCGTTTGACGAGGTTGAATGGGAGTTGCGGACTGCTGAGATAAGTGATGAAAATGGAAAGGCAATTTTTCGGCAGGAGAATGTTGAGGTGCCGAAGAGTTGGTCAATTCTTGCGACAAAAGTTGTGGTCTCAAAGTACT
>JBAMMJ010000174.1:13149-15296 GCA_039793825.1 Verrucomicrobiota bacterium
TACTTTTATGGAGAGATAGGCACTGCTGAAAGGGAATATTCAGTTCGCCAGTTAATTCACCGGGTATGCCGTACGATTGCCGATTGGGGGATTGCCGATGGTTATTTTGACAAAGAGAACGGTGAAATATTCTACAACGAGCTTGTATGGCTGTGTTTGAACCAGTACGGGGCATTTAACTCGCCTGTCTGGTTTAATGTCGGTTTGTATCATCAATACGGTGTTGGAAAAAATTCCGGGCGCGGCAACTGGTATTATAATCGCAAAAAAGGGAAGGCTGAACGGGCGATGACACATTATGAATATCCTCAGGCAAGCGCCTGTTTTATTCAGTCTGTTGAGGACAATATGGAGAGCATAATGAGCCTTGCCTACAGTGAGGCGATGTTGTTTAAGTATGGGTCAGGCACTGGCACCGACCTGACGCCGATTCGTTCAAGCCGCGAAAAGCTTTCAGGCGGGGGGCGTCCGAGCGGTCCGCTTTCTTTCCTGAGAATCTATGACCAGGTTGCGAATGTTGTAAAATCCGGCGGGAAAACCAGACGCGCCGCCAAGATGAATACGCTTCGCGACTGGCACGGCGATATAGAGGAGTTTATTGAAGCCAAAGCAAAAGAGGAGAAAAAGGCTTGGGCGTTGATTGATGCCGGGTATGACGGTTCTTTCAATGGCGAGGCTTACAGCAGCATAATGTTCCAGAACGAAAATTTATCTGTGCGGGTGAGCGATGAATTTATGCAGGCTGCCGTTGAAGGTCGTGAATGGTGGACGCGCGCGGTTACTACCGGAAAACCGCTGGAGAAAAAAGATGCCTCAAAATTGTTAAATAAAATTGCTGAAGGCACCTGGATTTGCGGAGACCCCGGGATTCAATACGATGGCGCGATTCAGAAGTGGCACACCTGCAAGGGAACGGAGCCAATTCACTGCACAAATCCTTGCAGCGAGTATGTCTTTATTAACAATACGGCTTGCAATCTTGCCTCGTTGAACCTGATTAAATTCAGGCGAGAGGATGGAGTTTTTGATGTAGAGAGGTTCAAGGCTGCAGTTCGCCTGTTTATTACCGCTCAAGAGATCATTGTTGACAACGCTTCTTATCCTACGCCGCAGATTGCTGAAAACTCGCATATATTCAGAACGCTCGGTCTGGGCTATGCGAATTTAGGTTCGTTAATAATGAGTTATGGTTTGCCGTATGATTCAGATGAGGCGCGCGCATTGTGCGGGGCAATTACAGCGATAATGACGGGTCACGCCTACGCCACGAGCGCGCGGATTGCACAAGGAATGGGACCGTTTAAGGGCTATCACGACGCCCGATGCGCGCACGTTCCAAAGCCTCTGGCAAAGGACAATGTGGAATCTATGAAGGCGGTTATCAGGTTGCACCGCGAGGCGGTTGAAAATATTCAGCCTTCCTCAGAGTTTAATTTTCTGAAAGAGGAAGCCCGTCGGTGTTGGGACGAAGCGATTGCGCTTGGGGATAAATACGGATATCGCAACGCCCAGGTTACAGTGCTTGCGCCAACCGGGACGATCGGTTTCTTTATGGACTGCGACACTACCGGAATTGAGCCCGATATCGCGCTGGTTAAATATAAACTGCTTGCCGGCGGCGGCGTGTTAAAGATTGTGAACCGCACTGTGCCGCAGGCGCTTGAACGACTCGGCTATTCAAAAGAGGAAATTGAAAAAATAGTCGCTCACATAGAGAAATATGATACTATAGAAGATGTTGAAGAGGATGGCAAACCCATACGAAGCGGATTAAAGCCCGAGCATCTTCCCGTGTTTGATTGCGCCTTTAAGCCAGCCAGAGGAAAACGGAGCATTCATTACATGGCGCATTTAAAGATGATAGCGGCCGCCCAGCCATTCATAAGCGGCGCTATATCAAAAACGGTCAATATGCCAAAAGAAAGCACAATTGAAGATATTCGCGACGCCTACATTCAAGCCTGGAAAATGGGATTAAAGTGCGTGGCTATTTACCGCGATGGCTCAAAACGTTCGCAACCATTGTCCACATCAAAAACTTCCACAACAGGCGATAAAGAGGTGAGCACTCTAAAAGAACGTATTGCCGAGCTTGAAGCCGAGGTGCAACAGCTAAGGAAGAAACTTGAAGAAGCCTCTCAACCGAT
>JBAMMJ010000174.1:15306-19871 GCA_039793825.1 Verrucomicrobiota bacterium
CACGCGCCGGGCTATAACACACAAATTTGAAATTGCCGGGCACGAAGGTTATTTCACAGTTGGGCTTTTTGAGGATGGACAGCCAGGCGAACTGTTTATAACGATGGCAAAGGAAGGTTCAACGATCGGTGGATTGATGGATACAATCGGCACTTTGACGAGTCTTGCGCTGCAATATGGAGTCCCGTTGGAAGCCCTTGTGAAGAAGTTCGCCTTCCAACGTTATGAGCCTTCGGGCTACACAAATAACCCGGATATCAGGCACGCAACATCAATCACCGACTACGTGTTTAGATGGATGGCGATTCAATTCATTCCCGGTTATAAGGAGAAATACATCGGCTCCTCCCAGCAGGAATTGCCAATACCTGAGATTCAGGAGGAGTTAAAGAAAACAGTAAACCGTCCGGTGCCTGATCTATTACCTTTGAAGACCGATACCACGTTTGTGGAAAAGGCAAAATCTGTTTCAACTTCATCTGCCCAGGCAAATATATCAAAGGCAACCACTGCCACCTTTGTTAACACTCTTGACGCGCCGCCGTGTCCGAATTGTGGCCACGTTACAGTCCGAAACGGCGCCTGCTACAAGTGCTTGAATTGCGGTGAAACCACAGGCTGCAGTTGAGACTGTTTGTAGGAGTTGATTGTATATATTAAAGTTGCAACGCCACTGGAGAGATTCGGTGGCGTTGTTTTTGTAAATCTAATACATTATTCTTCATAATATAAATATATCTAATAATAAAATAATTTTATTGAATACTTGACGGAGAACTAATTTTTCATTTAGATTGCTAAAAGTGAGTATATAAAAGGTAGCCCTTTAGAAATTGCAAATAATTAGAAATTTTAAACTAAATAATGAAAGATGAATATTCATGAACATCAGGCAAAGAAGCTATTGAGCGAACACGGGGTTCCTGTGCCGCCGGGGGAGGTTTGCACCACTCCAGAAGAGGCGCGGGCAGTAGCTGGAAAACTTTTTGGACTGGGTTATCGGCGGGTTATTATAAAGTCACAGATTCATGCCGGCGGGCGCGGAAAAGGGGTTTTTAAGAACGGCAAGAGAGGGGGAGTTAAGGTTTGCAAGAATCTTGCGGAGGTTTATATAAATGCAAAGAATATGCTCGGCAATGTTCTGGTGACCAAGCAGACGGGTCCGGAGGGCAAACTGGTTCGCAAGGTGCTTGTTGAAGCCGGGCTTGATGTGCAGCAAGAACTATATGTTGGCGTGGTGCTTGACAGGGCGATTGGGCGTCCGGTGATGATAACGTGCAGAGAAGGGGGGATGGACATTGAGGAGGTTGCCGCGCGCAATCCACAATCCATTATACGTGAGGTTATTGACCCTGCAATTGGATTTATGCCATATCAGGCGCGAAGGATATTGCTCGGGCTTGGATTGAGGAATGAGCTTTTACAACCGGCTGTGAAATTGTTGCAGGGTGTATATCGGACATGGTGGGAATGCGAAGCAACACTGGTTGAAATCAATCCGCTTCACGTTTTCCAGCAAGCAGATGGACAACAGAGTCTTATTGCTGTTGATGGGAAGGTGGTATTGGACGACAATGCGCTTTTCCGCCATCCTGAATTGCTTGAACTGCGGGATTACGACGAAGAATCGCCGCTTGAGGTTGAAGCGAGCAATTACAATTTAAATTATATTAAGCTCAATGGTAACATTGCCTGTCTTGTAAACGGCGCCGGGCTTGCGATGGCGACGATGGACATTATTAAGTATTATGGCGGCGAGCCTGCAAACTTTCTTGATGTTGGCGGCGGCGCGAGTCCTGAACAGGTGAGCGCAGCTTTTAAAATCATTGCCAGCGATCCAAATGTGAAGGCGATTCTTGTCAACATTTTCGGCGGCATAATGCAATGCGATATTATCGCTAATGGCATTATTGCGGCGGTCAATGAACATCATTTAAAAATACCGATTGTGGTAAGATTGGAAGGGAACAAGTCGGATATTGCAAAGAAGTTGTTAGCTGAATCGGGTTTAAATTTAATTAATGCGACAACTATGGCAGACGCTGGAGAAAAAGTTGTGAGGGTTGCATCCAGACAGCAACATTTAACCGCGGCAACCGCATAAAAGGGGATAGATTTATGTCAATACTCGTTGATGCTTCAACAAAAGTGATGGTGCAGGGAATCACCGGGCATTTTGGCGCCCAGCATACACGTTTGAGTCTTGCTTATGGGACGAAGATAGTGGCTGGCGTGGTGCCGGGAAAGGGGGGACATTTATTTGACGAAAAGGTTCCTATTTTTAACACAGTCGCAGAAGCAAAGCGAGAAACCGGTGCGAATGTATCGGTAATTTTTGTTCCACCGGCTTTTGCCGCTGATGCCATTATGGAAGCCATTGACGCCGACCTTGATTTGGTCGTTTGCATTACCGAAGGCATTCCGGTGAGAGATATGATAATGGTGAAGCGGGCTATTGAAGGCAGAAGGACAAAACTTATTGGTCCGAACTGTCCTGGAATCGTGACCCCCGGGGATGGAAAAGATTCTTATGGCGGATGCAGAATCGGGATTGCCCCCGGGTACATTCATAAGAAAGGGCATATTGGGGTGGCATCGCGCAGCGGGACGCTGACTTACGAGGCAGTGTGGCAATTGACCTCAAGAGGGGTGGGGCAGTCTACCTGCGTTGGTATCGGTGGGGACCCGGTTCATGGGTTAAGCCATCTTGATGTTGTGAAATTGTTTAACGAAGACCCCGACACGCACGGAATTATAATTATCGGAGAGATTGGCGGGACATCAGAGGAAGAGGTTGCCGAATGGATTAAGCATAATTGCAAGAAACCGGTTGCGGCTTTTGTTGCCGGGTCAACGGCGCCGCCGGGAAGAAGAATGGGACACGCAGGCGCAATTATTAGTGGTGGCAGAGGAACCGCTGCGGCAAAGATAGCCGCTTTTAAAGAGGCAGGTGTTGCAGTTGCTCCAACGCCGGCTGACATTGCCGACACTCTGCTCAAAATAATGTAGACTAATTATATTGCCGCTGGTAGAGATTATTATAATGTTTCTATATACCAGTCGGCATGAAAACAATTGATTGGTTATTAAACTTTGTAAGTTTAATTTTATGGCTTAAATGGTTGTCTTTTTTTTCTGTCCCTTCCAGGACAACTTTAAGCCTTGCTATTGTTATTAAGCCAGCCGAACCTGTACCCAGGCGGGGCAGGCTTCCTGTAATAATTATCGGATTGATTTTGCTATGCAAGGCAATGTTGTTTCATTATTTTGGAGGCTTAATAAGATGGAATCCAACACTTGACCTTATCGCCATTTCAATACCGTTTAGAAGCGACTTTTTTTTAATGGTTTTGCTCTATTCGGTATTAAGTTTTGTTTTGTTTCTGATTATTTTTTATTTTTGGCTTTGCATTTTGACGGTAATTAATTTCAAAGAAGAATTGGATATTTATCATAGAAAGATTATTCAGCACCTCGGACCGGTTGGCAGACTGCCTGCTTTGTTTCGGTTTATTACTCCATTTATATTGTGCGCCCTTTTATGGCTTATATTGAGTCCATTGTTTTTCAAACTTGGCATTGTTGTAAAGCCATCTAATTTTTCAGGAGTCTTAATTCAATCGGGATTATTGAGTCTCTGCATTCTGTTTTCTCTGAAATATCTGGTCATCATTGTATGCGCATTATTCTTATGTTACACATACATTTATCTTGGAGTTCATCCATTCTGGAGTTTTATTGGAATAACCGGCAAGCGACTTTTAAGACCGCTTCGCTGGTTGCGGTTTGGACCTATTGACCTCTCTGCGCTCGCTATGTCATTGCTTGTTGCCTATTTATCACTTTTAGGCGAGAGGTGGTTTCCTCTATTTTATCAGCGGTTGTTGATGTAATTGAGTGAATCGGTAGGATTACGGAGCGATATTGAATTATTCAGATACGATTGAAATTTCTCCCCAATATGCGGCTTCGTAATACCAGCCGTTTGGCTGGTTTACAAGTTCAATCTTTACTTTTTTGCCTGCAAATTGCGAGAGGTCAATCATTTCGGTTTTCCAGTGATTGGTGGTGGTCTTCGGTCCGACTGTATTCTTCAGGACTTCATTTCCGTTTACTTTGACAATTAAATCAAAATCACCTTGGGGGTCGTTGCCAACGGTAAATTTTAAGTAGGTTTTCTTACCTTCCGGGATATCAACAGTTTTAGAGATTATGCAGCCGGTCTCTTTGTCAAGCGGATGAGTTACAAGAACGTTTTTTCTGCCCTGCCATTCGGTTCTTAGACCGGGGTTCATATCTGAACCGCAATAAGAAACTGTCCATCCGGGGGCGAATTTTTCAATTGCCTCTGTTAAGGAAACTCCCGGGGTATACTTTATTTTTGCCATCTCTTCAGGGGTGAATCGGCTGTTTGCAATCGGACCCGGCGCCCAACTTAGTTCAAGTTTACTTGGTTTTGGAGTGTCGGCTGGAATTAAAAACTCTTCCTCGCCTTTGTCGTTTTTAACAATCTTTCCTCCATATCTAACAATGACCTGCCGCGCCAATTTTTCACATACTCTGAC
>JBAMMJ010000174.1:19881-23549 GCA_039793825.1 Verrucomicrobiota bacterium
ACCAATTCTGGAAAGGTGTAGGGCGTGTGGCTGAATTTTTTTGTTTCGTCAAGACCTGTTTTAAATTGAGGTGGCAGTTTTGAATAACCGATTGTGGTGAACAGAACTCCAGCCGCGGTTGAGGGGTTGCAGTCTGAATCCTGTCCGCACCTGCAAGCGATAACGGCGGTTTTTTCCGGGTCACGGTTCCCATATAAAAGCCCCATCAACACGTAAGCGCCATTTATTTTGCAATCTATACCCCCGTTGGAGGCTTTTTGATATTCTGGATTTTTTCTATATTTTTCCTGGCATAAGTTCCAGGTTTTTTCCCAATCCGACGGGTTTTCGCGATACCATTTAATCATATCTCTTACCATTTCCGCGTACTGGCTTTGCTCTGGGATAGCGGCGAGGGCGGTCTGGGCGATTTTAACAGGGTCGTTTTCAAAAAACGCCGTTGCATACATTGCGCCAACGAATTGTCCAGCATACATTCCGTCGCCGTAGTTCATCAACCGGCCGAATTTTTCACCCAAATCTATTGCAGCTTGCATAATTCCCGGAGCGATAAGTCCTGAATAATCGGCTTCAATCTGATAATCAATATCGTTTGGGCATTTATTGAATGCCGGGTGGCTGCTATCTGGTGGGGCGATTCCTTTTCTTAAATTATTTCTTCCTGCGGCGTTAGCGCACCATAGCGGATAGCCGGTGTTGGCAAAATCAATGCCTGCCTGACGAATTGAAACATCAAGTCCATATTCTTCCAACGTTCTCAGGAATGTCATCTCAACGTAAAGGTCATCCTGTCCAAAGGCATCATTAATCATCTGTGGTTTCCACACCGGCATTTTGTCTGCGGGAATGATCTGGTCGCGCCATCTAAATTCGGTTGGAGCGCCAAGCGAGACGCCGACTATTTGGCCTATCCAGCCCGCTTTCATCTTATCAATGTATTCGCTAACGGTTATCCGTTTATATTCTGCGGCGTTGGCAGATGGATACTGATGGGTTGTTAAAAGTGTAAGCGCCAGAACACTGCTGATCAGAATTGGTTTTATCAGTTTCATAAATTTGCTGTCTGATTTAAAAATTTAAAATAATTTAATTATTAATTGCAATAAATCCTTTAGAAATGATTTTTGTGTGGTTTGGTGATGCAGTGGTAAATTTCATTTTATGGGCAATCTGGATGTTTTTGACTTCAAGCCGAATGTAATGGAAGAGTTAATGGGATTAATTAATCTTTAAATTAGGTTGAAACTATCAGGCGATGTGATTTAATTTAAGTATAACAGAGATGGGATTGTATGACAGACCATATATGAAGGAAGGCGGCTTTGGGATTCGCCGTTCGCCCACTGTTACTCTTATAATTCTTAACGTAGTTGTATTTATCATTCAAAATATCTGTCTTTATTATACAAGTTTTCCCATCAGAAAATACTTCTATTTAAGTCTTTACGGGCTTGAATCGGGTTATTTATGGCAACTTATAACTTTCCAATTTTTACACTCCGATATTTTGCATATTCTTATAAACTGCATTGTTCTGTACTTTTTTGGTCGTCCAATTGAGGATTATTTGGGGAGGGCTGGATTTTTAAAACTCTATCTGTTGTGCGGCATTTTTGGTGGTTTATTGCAGATAATAATTGGATTAATTATCCCGGTATTTAAATATCAGGCTGTTGTGGGGGCATCGGCTGGCATATTTGGACTTGTTGCCGCGTTTGCAACATTGTTTCCAGAACAACCATTAACCACGCTGATTGCGTTTATTATCCCTGTTACGATGCGGGCGAAATATCTATTATTAATAGAACTTCTTATAACTATTTACGGATTGGCTTTTCCCTCATCGCCCATTGCGCACGGCGCTCATCTTGGCGGGATAATAATGGGTGTAGTTTATATCAAATGGGGAATCCAATTTGAGCATTTTATCCGCAATCTTCGCCGCAGAAGAATTGTATCTGAAAAGAAAAAATTTGTGACTGTGCCTAAATCTGAATCGCGGAAATGGGAGGTTATAAACGAGCAGGAAGATGACCTTCCGCCGGAGGAATTTATTAAGCGCGAGGTTGATCCGATATTGGACAAGATTGCTGCTCACGGTATTCAGAGTTTGACCGAGAGGGAGCGAAGGATTCTTGAAGCCGCCCGTCAAAAAATGGAAAAACGGTGATCGTCCATATCGTTTTGAATAATGCGGAGAGTTACTCTAAATCGTTAGAATCCCGAGAATCGGAGCGGTTTTAGAGTGAAATTGGATATATAAAAGAGGATTGACATCTCCTGATGCACCAAGCAACGAAAGATGTTGTTTAGTTTGCCGCTTATGGCGCGCGCCGTGCTACCTATTAATGATTATGATCTGGGGGAGTTTTTTGTCAGCGATTGAAATAAAAACCCGGAAATTATTGTAATTAATTCCCGGGTTTTAAGATTATCTGGCGTCTTTTTATGCGCCAAACTTGTCAAACATTTTTGCGTTTGCCATCATAAGGCGGATAAGATATTTTGCTTCAAAGATGCCGAGCGAACCTTGATTTGCTCCGGTTTCTGTGAATCTTTGCAATTTATCCGAGCCGCTGTATTTTGAATGGAGCAGGACCGGTTGAGGGTGCCAGGAATGTCCTTTTACCGCGGCAGGGGTGGAGTGGTCGCCGGTTATTGCGACGACATCGGGTTTCTTTTTAAGGAAAATCGGGAGTGCGGCGTCAAAGTCTTCAATAGCTTTTTTCTTTGCTTCAAAGTTACCATCCTCGCCGTATTTGTCGGTGTATTTAAAATGTATAAAGAAAAAGTCGTAATTATCGTATTCGGCAAGGTAGCGTTCAAACTGTTCGGCGATTGTTTGCGGACCTTCAATTTTTGTCATACCGACCAATTGAGCGAGCCCTTTGTACATTGGATATACTGCGATGGCTGCCGCTCTCATACCGTAACGGTCCTGAAATAGAGGAATTTCTGGTTGATGCGCTATGCCCCGTAGCAAGAAGGCGTTTGCCGGCGATTTTTCGGCTAAAAGCGGCAGAGCCTTTTTGTAAAATTCGGCTATGACTTTGGCGACTTTCTTTTGTTTTGCGGATTTTGGATTTGTTGGTTTCACGGTTGCGATTGGTAGACCTTCGCGGTTTGGGTCGCTGTCGGTTAACGGACCTTCAAGTCCGGGACCTCTGAAGATTACGACAAAGCGATGTTCTTTTCCTGCTTTAATAATGACTTCAACATCGTCAATTTTTTTAATCTTGCTTGAAAGGATTGCGCACAGTTCCTCGCAAACATTTGTCGGGATTCTGCCGGCGCGGCGGTCTGTGATGATTCCATTTTTGTCCACTGTGCAAAAATTTGCTCTGGCGCAAACATCGCCGGCTTTTAATTCCAGACCAAGACCGAGCGCTTCAATAACTCCGCGACCGACTTCGTATTCAAGCGGGTCGTAGCCGAACAGGGCAAGGTGACCCGGACCGCTTCCCGGAGTAATACCGGGAGCGACCGGAATCATCCTGCCTTGCGCGCAGCCCTGAGCGACAAAGGCGTCAAGATTCGGCGTCCGCGCCGCTTCAAGCGGAGTCATTTCGCCATTTTCTTTTGTGGCAATGTCTCCAACCCCATCAAGAACGATGAGAGCCATTTTCGCGCCTGTTTTGACCAGCAGTTTTGAATATAATGCGTCAAGG
>JBAMMJ010000174.1:23559-27753 GCA_039793825.1 Verrucomicrobiota bacterium
TATTTGAAGCCATAAAAATGATTCAGTCAATTAATAATGATCGTGGAAGGGGATTTTATTGGCTTTCGCACTTACAAACCGATTTAAGTGATATTTGGAACTTTAATTTTTACGTATGAATAGAAGCTCATAATAAGCGCCGCCTTGTGGGTGCTCGGCAAATTTGTGGCGCGTATATTCTTTAAATCCGCGCGCAGTTAGAAACGCGTGGACATCTTTTAACTGCGAACAACTCGCATAAGCCTCAAAGTCCGGGACTTCTATCTTGATGAACCTGAAATGGTCTAATATAGGCTCGGTGCCTTTTAATACTAAAAGTTCAGAGCCTTGCGTGTCTATAACAAGGGCATCGTAATTGCTGAGGTTTATTGATTCTTTTTTAATCAATGTTGAGAGGGTTATGCTTTTGAGTTTGATTGAGGTTTGATAAGAAACTTCAGGCCAGATGTCTTTATGCAATTTAATGTCGTAGATTGAAGAGGATGCGCCCTGATTGTTTGCGATGTGAAATGTATATTCCACGTCATCTTTGTCGGCTATCAAATATTGATAGGCTATCTGTTCTGGATAATTGATGATATTTTTTTTCAAAATGTTGAAAATATCAGGGATTGGTTCTATCCACAGGACATTTAGTTTGTGTTTTGCATACAAATCCCGTTCCTGTCCTTCGTTTGCGCCGACATGCACCACTCCGCGCGCTTTTCTTAAGAAGTCGTCGGGATTTTTGCAAAAAATTTTCTTTGCTGTTTGAAATATTTTCTGAACTTTTGATTTTAAACCCATACTAATTTCAATGACAGGAAATAATGAATTAAGCAAGAAATCATTCCATTTATCTGAATATTAGCCGGTTGGGATATTTATTTTTATGAATAAAATTTGACATAATGCGTCAAAGCGTAAAAAATGCGTGTTGTTATGAAAAGCAATAAGAAAGCGTGGAGAAGTTTTTTTGTTAATTCTTCTGACAATAGTTTTTCTGAGGGGTTGAGCCGCAGAAAATTTCTCAATCGTTTTATAGCCGCCGCTGGGGTTTTGGCGGCGCCTGTAATAATTCCCGCGACGGCGATTGGACGCAACGGGCGTGTTCCGCCAAGCGAGCGAATAATAATGGGCGGTATCGGTATCGGCGGACGTGGCACTGCAGACCTGAATTGGATGTTGCCGGAGCCAGATGTTCAATTTGTGGCTGTATGCGACGCGAAGAAGAGCGCGCGGGAAAATGTGAAGAGAATCATTGACAACCGCTACGGCAATAATGATTGCAAGACTTATCGTGATATTCGTGAATTTTTAGCGGAGCGAACCGACATTGATGGCGTTCTTATTGCAACTGGTGACCGATGGCATGCTCTGGCTTCCATTATGGCAATGCGGGCGGGAAAGGACGTCTATTCGGAAAAACCGTCCTGTATGACTATCGCTGAAGGACAGGCAGTGGTGGAAACCGCTAAACGATATGGCAGAATTTATCAAACTGGAACCCAGCGTTTAAGCGAGGCGAATTTTGTTTTTGCAATAGAGCTTGCGCGAAGTGGGCGGCTCGGGAAAGTCCATACCTGTTATGCGCATATTGCCCCCTGGGACGCGGCAGAGATGCGTTATGATTGGCTGCCGGCTGAACCCGAACCGCCAAAGGATGAGGTGGATTGGGACCAGTGGCTTGGACCGTGCCCATGGCGTCCGTATAACTCTTCATACGTTCGCGGCGGCTGGCGCGGTTTTTATGATTTCCATACAAGTTGCATAGGCGAATGGGGCGCGCATACATTCGCGCAGGCTCAAGCCGGTATTGATGCACTTGATACCTCCGGTGTCTATTACGAATATGTAAATAACCCGACCGGGGATGGGATGACGGTCCATTTTGCAAATGGTGTTAAAATGATTCTGAGTCGTGGCGATAAATACTGGCACGGTTCTTGTGGAATGCGTTTTGATGGTCCTGAAGGTTGGGTTGCGGTTGCTGATGGTTATTCAAAACCTGAAGTTTCAAATCCTGCATTACTTTCGGATTTTAGAAAAATAGTTCAGGAGTATCAAACACGCACTCAACGTCCAATGAGCCACGTAAGGGACTTTTTTGATTGTGTAAAATCGCGGCGTCAGACAGTTGCGAATCCGGTTGTTATGTATCGTTCAATGACAACTGTTCATTGCGCAAACATCTGTATGTGGTTGAAGAGGAATATGCGGTTTGACCCGGATAAAGCAGAGTTTATAAATGACCCTGAAGCAAATAAACTTCGTTCAAGGGCAATGCGCGAACCGTGGATAATATAGTTAAAACAAAAAGTTTAAATGGAGGAAAAAGATTTATGAAAAATCAAGCAAGTTCAAAGTTAACAGGTATGATAAATGTATTAGGCGCGCTGGCGGTCGTGATTGGGCTGTTGTCAGGTAGCGCTTTATTAGCCGCGGAGAGCAATGCGGAAAAAGAACAAGCTCTTATTGCGGTTCTTAAATCAAACGCAGGACAAAAGGAAAAGGCGGACGCCTGTCGCGAGCTGGCAGTTTACGGGACAAAAGCCTCGGTGCCCGTTCTTGCTCCGCTATTGGAGGATGAAAAACTTTCTCATATGGCGCGTTATGCCCTTGAGCCGATACAGGACCCATCTGTGGATGAAGCCTTCAGAAATGCGTTGAAGAAGGTCAACGGGCGTCTGTTGGTCGGGGTGATAGGTAGTATTGGAGTAAGACGCGACGTAAAGGCTATTGACGCGCTTGCCGCTTACCTGAATGACCAGAATGCCGAGGTTGCACAGGCGGCGGCTCGGGCGCTTGGCTCAATTGGAACCACACAGTCTGCTAAAGTGTTGCAAGCAGCGTTGGCAAAAGCGCCATCAGAGAATGTCCTTGCAGTCTGCGAAGGTTTGTTCAGATGCGCAGAATCTCTTGCGGCGGCAAAGCAGACAAAGGAAGCGCTTGCAATATATGATATGTTAAGAGATTTTAAAAATGCTCCGCATCAGGTTACCACCGGGGCGGTTCGTGGCTCAATTTTGCTCCGCCCTCAAAAAGAATCTTTAGCGTTATTAGAAAAATCTTTAAAGAGTCAGGACTATCTTATTTTCAGCGCGGCAGTAAGAACAGCCCTTGAAATGAAGGGACAGGAAGTTGGCAGGGTGCTGGCATCTGTTTTAACCACGGTTCCTGCCGATAACCAGATTGAAATACTCAATGCCATCGCTCACAGGGGCGACGCTGTGGCATTGCCTGAAGTAATTAAATTATCCTTATCGGGCAACAAAACTGTGCGGATAGCAGCCATTAAAGCAATGGGGTCAATTGGACAGGATAAAGCGTTGCCGGAACTGGTCAACCTTACTACAGAATCTGATTCTGACGTGTCAAAAACGGCGCAGGATACGCTTGCAGGTTTTGCCGGCAAAGGCGCGGATGCGGTTGTTCTGAATATGTTGAAAGATTCTGATGTTTCAAAGAAATTGATCGGTATTGACCTTGTGGCGCGCAGACGGATAATTAACGCTCTGCCAACATTGATTGCTTTGACATCGGATAACGATTCAAAGGTTCGTCAGTCCGCATTGAAAAGAATTGCAGATGTTGGTTCTGTTTCTGATATTGATTTATTGATTGGTTTATTGAAAAAGAGCGAGAGCGATCAGGATATATCGGCAATTGAGCAATCCTTAAGCGCGATTTGCGCAAGGGCGCAGAATCAAGACCTTGCGGCTAACAAAATAATTGCTGCGTTTTCTTCGGTTGGCGTAAAACAAAAAGGCGCGCTACTGCATATTTTAAGCGCGATTGGAAATCAGACAGCCCTTGCAGCGGTGCGCGAAGCGGTTAAAGACACCAACCAGCAGGTTCGCAATGAGGCTATTCGGGCTCTTGGCGACTGGAAAACCGCAGACGCCGTGCCTGATTTAATTGAGCTTGCCCGAACCGCTCAAAACAACGCCGATAGGACGCTTTGCCTGCGGAATTTCTTCAGGCTAACTGGTCAGGCTGAAATCCCGGTTAATCAAAGGCTTGGGCTGTGCAAAAAAGCGGCTGAAATTACCAATAGCCCTGAAGAAAAGAAGATGTTGCTTGGAGCGCTTGGCAATATTACCGCGCCGGAGGCTCTTGATTTAATCCTTCCGATGTTATCTGACGAATCAACAGCAAATGAAGCCGGCGCCGCTGTGGTAAGCGTGGCTACAAGGCTATTGCAAAACAAAAGGA
>JBAMMJ010000175.1:0-4368 GCA_039793825.1 Verrucomicrobiota bacterium
GATGTCACAAAGCGGTGTTGCGCCTGCTTGTGCAGGCTTAACACCGCACTCCATAATTCTGGAGTGCAGCGGCTCACCTGATTGATAAAAGCCATTATTGTTGAAGCAGTTCGGGATTTACTTTGATTGTCAGAGGTTAACGATTATTTGAGGAAATAGATTTAATTTCGGTAAATCTCTAAAATCTGTGGCTGTGGGATAATAGGGTAGTTTTAAGATTGATAAAAAAATTGAGTGAAATTAGATATTATGGTGTAATTTATATTTGAACAAAATACGCGAGTGCGTATTTGAAGAAAACGAATATAAACAATAAGATATGATTATGAAAACAATCATAAAAGTGGTTCTGGCAACCGTATGCGCGGTTGCCGTGATGGTATCAACAATTAACACCGCAAATGCTGCTGATTCAACGCAGAGCAAGGAAAAAGTAAAGCCTTACACCCTTGATTATTGCATTGTCTCGGGTGAAAAACTTGGCGGGTCAATGGGCAAGCCGCACACAATCACCTATCAAGGCAGGGAAATCAAGTTCTGCTGTCCGGGGTGCGAAGGCGTGTTTAAAAAAGACCCTGAAAAATATATAAAGAAGATTGAACAGGCTGAAAAAGAGAAGTCAAAATCATCTAAACAATCCAGTCCACATTCTGGTCATCAGCAATAATTTGGGGCTGATGGAAACGTTCAAGTCTAAGTTAGGTTAACAATATAACCTTAGGGGAGATAACTATGCCTGTGAAAAGGTTCAGTGTATCCGGGGTGTCGGAATCGCCGGCGCGGGTTGTTGTGAAAGCGCGACAATTCAACATAGTTGTTGATGAGCCACTCGCGCTCGGCGGCGAGGACAAAGGGGCGAACCCGGTTGAATATCTTCTTTCGCCGCTTGCTGGTTGTTTGAATGTGGTGGCTCATCTTGTAGCAAAGGAGATGGGCATAAATTTAACGCGGCTTGAAATTCAGGTTAGCGGCGAGTTGAACACCGACAGGTTGCAGGGCAAGCAAACATCCGAACGCGCCGGTTTTCAATCTATAAATGTCAATATGAAGGTTGAGACCGATGCGGATGAATCAAAACTCGCTCGCTGGCTTGAGGTTGTGAAGGGCAGGTGTCCTGTCTCTGACAATCTCGCAAATCCAACACCGGTAAGCATTCACTGGCAGAAGATTTAGTCAAAACCGATATGTTATGAAAATCGGCATTATACATAAACTCAAATTGGATGTAATAGGTTTTATTGGAACCTTAATTAGCCTATTTGTCATAGCCCCGATATGCTGCCTTCCTCTGATAGCAGCGGTCGGGGCTTCTTTAGGGCTTGGTCTTTTTGCGCCAATGAAAGGCGTGTTTGTATATATATTTAAAGCGTCTCTTGTACTGGCTGTTATAGGGGCTATAATCGGGTTTGCTTCTCATAAAAGAGTGATTCCAGCGGCAATTACAATTTTAAGCGCTGCAGGAATATTTTACGGACTTGAAATGGATTTATCTCAAACTATAATTGGCATTGGTCTGATTGGGTTAATTATAGGCGCACTCTGGAATCGTATGGCAGGCAAGAATAGCTGCAATTGTGGTTGTTCGCCTCAATCTTCCAGTTCAACTAAGCTTGAGTCCACGATTACCTGTCCTCACTGTGGCTTTCAGCAACAAGAAATTATGCCAACAGACAGGTGCGTTTACTTTTATCAGTGCAAAAATTGCAAGACTATATTAAAGCCAAAACCTGGCGATTGTTGCGTATTCTGCAGTTACGGAACAGTTAAATGCCCTCCAAAGCAAGTTGCGGGGTAGATTATTTTTTTGCAGGCAATTAAAGACAGGGGACAGGTGATAAACTTTAGATTGTGCTTTTAAAGAGGTTTTTTCTACTGTAAATTTGTTATAACAATTTAAAAACAGCCTCAAAAAGTCTTTTAAAATATTTTGTAAATGAAGATATTTACTTTAATAATTATATGCGTGTCGGTGATTATTTTCGCGGGTTGCAGCGGGATTAAACGCCCGTCTGAAGTGGAGGCGAGGAAAAATCTTGAGTCTGTTTCCAGGATTTACAGGCCTGCGGGGGAGAGACCGAAACTCCCATTACTGAGTTCCAATAGCCCTATTTCAGATTATTTGCTTTATGGTATTTTAAATTCGCCTGAGATTGAAATAGCGTATTACGAATGGATTCGTTCAATTGAGCAGATCACCGTAGAACGCTCGCTTCCTGACCCGAGATTAACGTTTCAAGCCGATATAATGGACATTGTCAAGTCGTTTATGCCCGGGGTTATGTTTGAGTTTCCGGGACCGGGCAAACTTGAGGCGAGAGCAAACGTGGCATCTGCGGAAAGTCGCGCCCGTTATTATATGTTTGAAAACGCGGTTTTTAAAACCGCGTTTAACATTAAACGGGTTTATTACCAGCTTTATTTTCTTGAAGATAAAATCAGGGTGAATCAGAAAATCTTGAGTTTGCTCACAGATCTTGAAACAATCGCAAGGCGGCGAAACGAACTTGGTCTGGTTTCATTGGAAGATGTTTTGAGGATTCAGATTGAACAGGAGCGGATCAAAACCGAGATTGCGAATCTTGAGGATTCGCGAAATCCGCTGTTGGCGCTATTCAAAGGGGCGCTGGGGGGTTAAAACCAGACGAGCCGAATCCGCCGATACCGTTGGAATTTCAAACAACGTCGCTGGGTTTAGAAGAAGACGCGCTGTTAAAAGCGGCGCTTGCGAGAAATCCATCCATTAAAGCGATTGAAGCCGAAATTCAACGCGCCGCCTCGGCAATGCAACTCGCCCGCAAGGCAAAAATTCCCGATTATAGCGCCGGGGTTGAGATTGATGTCCTTTCTTCTCCGATAATGGCGAGGCCTCAATTTGGAATTACACTGCCAATCTGGCGCGATAAAATCGCTGCCCAGATTGCCGCTGCGGAATCGGAAAGAAAAGCTGCCGAAGCCCGGCTAAACCAGACCCAGATTTACCTTGCGGTTGATCTTGCCGAAAAGTTATTTACCTACCGGGAAACAACCCGCGCGATCACCCTTCTGACGCAACAGTTAATTCCCAGAGCGCGGCAGTCTGTAGAAATTTCAATGGCTAATTATGCCGGGGGGAAAGGAGAATTTTTAACTCTTATAGAAAATTGGAAAATTTTATACCAGCTGGAACTTGAGCTTGTTGACGCAAAGACCCGCAGGTAACTCGCACTTGCGGAAATGGAGTTGTTGATAGTCTCGGTTCCGCCTCAAGGCGCTCCATTTATGAATCTTCAGCCCGTTAAATTGCAAGATACTGGAGTCAAAAACAGATGAGAAAAACAATTAAAATCGGTGTAATTGCGTTGTTGATTGTTATTGCTGGAATAGCAGGGATTTTAATTTATAAGGCAATAACCTCAAAACCGATGGCTGCGAGAAGCGACACCATCTATTATTGCCCGATGCACCCCACCTATACGAGCCCAAGACCAGGGACCTGTCCGATATGCGGAATGACACTTGTTCCAATGAAAAAGGGCGAGGACCATAAGGAGCATCTAACCGCATCCAACCAGGAGGCTATGGTTGAAGGGCGGATAACTATCAGTATTTCTGCTGAAAAACAACAAAAAATCGGTGTTCGCACCGAAAGGATAGAGAAGAAAACTCTTTCTAAAACAATTCAATTTACAGCTGTGCTTGAGCACGACGAAACCCGTTATGCCCGTATAGCACCGCGCTTTAGCGGGTGGATTCAGAAACTATTTGCGAATTACACCGGACAACAAATTAATAAAGGCGAACCTTTGATGAGCGTTTATAGTCCTGATGTTTTGAGCGCTACCACAGAATACCTGCTCGCGTTTGAACAATTTGAAAAAGTAAAAAATAATCCTGCTGCCCCGGAATATGAGCGGGCAAAAAACCTTCTGGATTCAGCCCGGAAAAAACTCTCGTTGTGGGAGATTGGGCAGGATGAGATTGAGCAAATAGAAAAGGCGCGGCGTCCATTGAGCGAAATTCTGTTACGCTCGCCTATAACAGGGCATATCATAGCAAAAACCGCGTTTGAAGGGCGGTATTATATGCCCGGAGAGACTCTATTTGAAATTGGAGACCTCTCAAAATTGTGGGTTCGCGCTTACGTTTATGAACAGGATTATCCGTTTGTAAAATTAGGTCAAAAGGCGCGGGTTATTTTCCCTTATTTAAACAAATCATTTGAAGGAAGTATTTCCTTTATCTATCCGCATATTGACGCAAAGACGCGCAGAGCCGAAGTAAGAATTAACATAGAAAATCAGGGTGATATTTTGCGTCCCGGGATGTGGGGAAACGTTGAGATTGATGTTGATTACGGCGAGTTGACGCTTATTCCCAGAGCCGCTGTTA
>JBAMMJ010000175.1:4378-27613 GCA_039793825.1 Verrucomicrobiota bacterium
CTGTTATAGACACCGGGATGCGATACATTGCCTTTGTGGTAAAAGAGGATGGAGAATTTGAACCGCGCGAATTAAAAATCGGTTTTAAAGGAGATGATTATTACCAGGTTGTTGAAGGCGCGCGAGAGTCCGAAAAAGTGGTGGCAAATCCTCTGTTTTTAATTGATTCGGAGAGCCAGTTAAAAGCTGCGATTTTAGGTATGGGTAGCCATAAACATTAATAGCCGCAAAAGTGATGGTAGGAAAATGATTTAAAATGAACGGGACTCAACAGGCAAAACATTCAAGCGATTCTCTCATTGAAAGGATTATAGAGTGGAGCGCTCGTAATAAGTTTATGGTTTTTCTGACCGTTGGAGCGCTTTTCATTGGCGGCTTATGGTGTATGAAGAATACGCCTCTGGACGCCATACCAGACCTCTCGGATGTTCAGGTTATTGTCTATACTACTTGGGAAGGCCGCAGTCCGAACCTTGTTGAAGACCAGATTACCTATCCGATAGTGACCAAACTTGTATCAGCGCCAAAGGTTAGGGTTGTTCGTGGCTACAGTTTCTTCGGATATTCATTTGTTTATGTAATATTTGAAGACGGGACAGACCTGTACTGGGCTCGTTCGCGAGTGCTTGAGTATATGCAAGGAATTGTTGGACAGTTGCCGCCTGGTGTTACGCCGACGTTGGGTCCGGATGCCACAGGTGTAGGCTGGGGATTTCAATACGCCCTGGTTGACCGCAGCGGAAAGCACGACCTGTCTGAGCTACGGAGTTTTCAAGATTGGTATTTGCGATACTGGATACAAAGCGTTGAGGGCGTTGCAGAAGTAGCCACATTCGGCGGTTTTCAAAAACAATATCAGATTGAATTAGACCCTGATAGGCTGCTTTCTTACAACATTCCTATTAACCAGATTATTGAGGCAGTCCGACGGGCAAACAATGATGTTGGGGCGCGCGAACTTGAGCATTATGGCACAACTTATCTGGTTCGGGGTATAGGGTATATAAAATCTGTGGAAGATTTAAGGCTTGTAACTATCGGTTCAGACCTGCGCGGCGTTCCGATTCTGTTAAAAGATGTGGCGCGAAATATAACGTTGGGACCGGAGATGCGTCGCGGCGCGGGGGATTTAAACGGCGAAGGCGAGACCCCCGGCGGTATTGTGGTCATCAGGTTTGGACAAAACGTTCTTCAGGTCATAGACAGAGTTAAGAAGAAATTGGAAGAGATAAAACCCTCTCTGCCGGAGGGGGTTGAGATAGTGGTTACCTACGACCGCTCCGATCTGATAAAACGGAGTATAAAAACCCTGACTCATACCATCATTGAAGAAAGCATCGTGGTTAGCCTTATTGTTATAATCTTTCTTCTGGACTTCGGCGGAGCTTTTCGGGCGATTGTCACGCTGCCTATAGCCGTGGCGCTCGCATTTATTCCAATGTATTTTATGGGGCTTACGGCAAATATAATGTCGCTGGCGGGAATCGCAATTTCCATCGGCGTATTATGCGACGAGGCTGTGGTAATGGTGGAAAATGTTCATAAACGGTTGGAACATGCCCCTGCCGATTTAAGCCGTGCTGAGCGAACAGAAATTATAATTGACGCCTGTAAACAACTGGGAAAACCGATGTTTTTTGCACTGCTTGTCATAACGGTTAGTTTTCTCCCCGTGTTCACTCTTGAAGCGCAGGAAGGAAGGCTCTTTAAGCCTCTGGCTTTCACAAAAACCTTTACGATAGCCTGGGCATCTTTTCTCTCCATCACAATTGGTCCGGCGCTAATCGTTCTAATGACAGGCGCAAAAGTTATCTCTGAACATAAACATCCGATTAGCCGTTTTTTTGCACCGGCTTTATTATCCGTGGGTAAGCGCGCTTATGCAGAGGCGGCTTTTGTCTATCGCCATAGCAATCATTGTCGTTGCAAGTTCAATCCCGATTTATAAAAAGCTGGGGAGCGAATTTATGCCACCGCTCAACGAAGGGACTATTTTATATATGCCGACAACGCTTCCGACCGTTTCAATAACCGAAGCGACGCGAATTCTCCAGATTCAGGACAGAATATTAAAACAATTTCCCGAAGTGCTCACTGTTCACGGCAAAGCCGGACGGAGTGAAACAGCAACCGACCCGGCGCCGTTAGAAATGTTTGAGACCGTTATCCAGTTAAAACCTCAGGAAGAATGGCGAAAAGTAAAAGTAAAGCGGTGGTATTCGGATTGGGCGCCTGATTGGCTCAAGAGCGTATTGAGAAGGGTCTGGAAAGATGAACGTCCGATAAGCTGGGAAGAACTCGTTAACGAGATGGATGCCGCAATTCAAATGCCCGGCGTTGTTAATGCCTGGACTATGCCAATCAAAGCCCGCATTGATATGCTTTCAACGGGTATCAGGACGCCGGTCGGTGTGAAAATCCTCGGCTCAGACCTCTCAGTGATAAACGAGATTGGTCAGAAACTTGAATCAATTATCAGGGCAGTCCCCGGCACCCGCAGCGTTTATTCAGAACGCACCGTCGGGGGTCTTTACCTTGATATTGTTCCAGATAGAAAAGAGGTGGCGCGGTATGGTCTGAATGTTGAAGATGTACTTGATATAGTTGAGACGGCGATCGGCGGTATGCCGATTGACCGCACCATAGAAGGCAGAGAGCGTTATACGATAAATGTTCGCTACAGTCGGGAACTGCGAGATGATGTGGAGAAACTTAAACGAATACTTGTTCCGGTAAAAATCAGTGGCGATGTTGCGACGGCTGCAAACAGCGGCGAAGCTATGGAAGGCGGCACAGATTCAAAATCAACTGTTGTTCAGGTTCCTTTGGGGCAACTTGCTGAGATAAAGATATCTCAGGGACCGCCGTCCATTAAAGACGAGGACGGTGCCCTTACTGGCTGGGTGTATGTGGACATAGCAGACCGCGACATTGGTTCTTATGTTGAAGAGGCAAAAGCCGCCGTGAATGAAAAGATTGAAAAGGAGGGTCTTTTACCTGCCGGTTACAGGCTTGAATGGACAGGACAATACGAGTATATGCTCAGAGTCAAAGAAAGGTTAAAAGTGGTCGTTCCTATTACGATTTTAATCATCTTTGTTTTGTTATATATGAATTTTAAAAATGTGCCGCAGACCTTCATCATTTTACTTTCTGTTCCATTTGCGATGACCGGAAGTATCTGGATTCTGTATTTAATGGGTTATCATCTGAGCATTGCCGTATGGGTTGGAATAATCGCCCTTGCCGGGCTTGCCGCGCAAACGGGCACAGTAATGATTATCTATCTTGATGAAGCCTACAACCTCTGGAAAGAAGCCGGGAAAATGAAAACTCAATATGACCTTTTTGAAGCAATCACATACGGTGCAGTGCAGAGGGTGCGCCCAAAACTTATGACAGTTTCAATGATAATAATTGGGCTTGTGCCGGCGCTCTGGGCGGAAGGCGCGGGGGCTGAGGCGATTCAACGAATTGCCGCGCCTATGGTAGGTGGACTAATTACCAGCACAGTTTTGACTCTTGAAATTGTGCCGGCGATCTATAGCATCTGGCGCGGTCGGTCGGTTCAATGGGTTAAAGGTCCGAGACCTCCGAAGAAAACCTGGTCTCAATTGAGCGAGGAATTTGTAAAACTTGAGTCTGTGAAATTCTCAAATCGCAATCCTGCTCAGTGAATCCAGCACGGATTCTCCAAACCGCACAATTAACCATCTGATAATGGTTTGCTTTGCTTTTTTTTCGCAAAAATTTTAATCTTACCGAAAATGTATTCATCACGGAGAATCTGATATGCCGACATTGCAGGATATTATTTACAGCGTTGTGGCTGGAAAAACCGCGCGGTTTATGCGGGTTTTTCTGTTATTTCTTGCCGTTGTTGCGATAACGATCTGGTTTGATCTGCGCGGCTACAAAAATTTCAACACCCAGGAATCAATGGATATGGCGCAGCTTGCGCGCAATCTTTCTCAGGACAGGGGCTACACGACCCGATTCATCAGACCGTTCGGCATCTACCTTGTGAATCGTCAGGCGAACCGAAAATTGGAGCAATACATTGAGACACTGCCTCAGAACCGGGCTTTGTGGACACTTGAACAACAGGAGAAGGTGCGAGAAATAATTGACCGGACAAGCCTGATCGCGCCGCATCCTGATATATATAACCCGCCTGTATATCCGGTTGTGTTATCCTGGTTAATGCGAGTGTTGCCGTTTAATTATACAATTGAAACCGAGTCAAAATATCTCCGTTATCAGCCTGAACTTTTAATAACTATTTTTAATCAATTTCTTTTCTTCATTGCAGTATGGATGACGTTTTCGCTGGCGACCCGGTTGTTTGAAGAGTCGGTTGGGTGGCTTGTCGTAATCACATTACTCGGTTCGGAATTGCTATGGCGGTTTAGCGCCTCTGGTCTTCCGACAATGCTGCTTCTGGTAATTTTTCTTTCTCTTTTATGGACGCTTTATCTTATAGAAAAAGGCGCCGAAGAAGGTTTATGGAATCCAGTGCGTATGGTTTTTCTTGCGTTAATTGCCGGAATAATTATTGGGGTCGGAACGCTCACAAAATACGCATTTGCAATAACGCTTGTGCCGACTCTTTTTTTCATCGGTTTATATTCTGGATTGAGGCGCGGCTTGTTGAGTATGCTGGCAATCATCGGATTTTTTATGGTTACGGTTCCCTGGTTTTACCGCAACTACGAAATGACCGGTTCTCCGATTGGCGCGGCAGGTTATTCAATTTATTGCGGAACGCCAAGTTTTCCGGGGACAACGTTGGAACGGTCTCTAACACCTGATTTTAATAAAGTTCAGGCTTCCGATATTCCGGAGAAATTATGGACTAACCTTAAAGAACTTCTTACGGGCGAGTTGCCGTTTTTCGGCGGCAGTTTTATTGGCGCGTTTTTTCTGGCGGGTCTGGTAATTCCGTTTAAACGTTCTGCTCTAAAACGACTCCGTCAGTTCGCGCTTCTTTCTATCATCTGTTTTTTGATAATTCAGGCGCTTGGGAAGACCGCTTTGAGCGTTGACTCTCCGGGGGTTAATTCTGAAAATCTGCTTGTGCTTCTTTCGCCGATTGTCTTTATGTTTGGCTGCGGATTTTTTTATATGTTGTTTGAACAACTTCGCGCCGATGTTCCTGAGTTGCGCTCAATTTTCATCGGCGGTTTTACTCTATTGATGAGCGCGCCGTTATTAATAACTTTGCTATTCAAGCCTGTTTATCCTGTCGCCTATCCACCCTATTATCCGCCGCGCGTTTATGAGATTGGCAACTGGATGGAAAAAAATGAGTTTATTATGAGCGACATCCCGTGGGCTGTAGCCTGGTATGGAGATCGCGATTGCGTCTGGCTGACTATCAACTCCACACAAGACTATGAAACCATCAACGCGCATCGGCAGATACAGGGGCTGTATTTGACATCGCGAACCCTTGACGGCAGATTTCTTTCAGACTGGGTGCGTGGCGAATACGAGGGCTGGGGGATGTTTATCCTTGACCTGTTGTTAAAACGGGAGGTTCCAACCGGATTCCCGCTTCAAAAAGCGCCGACGGGATTCTTCCCGGAACAACTCTTTTTATCGGATAAAGAACGTTGGATTCAATAGCCGTTTGTAAAAGGCACAATGTGGTTTTGGCAGACAACTTCCAATTTACGCGGTGAGTCTACGGCGCAGAACTGATTCAATCTTTTAAAACTACTTTCTCTGGTATGTTCCCATCAATTCAGCCTGCGCCAGTATGTGCCCCTGCATTGCGTGGAGCAATTGCTGTTTTGATGCCCGCGGTTTCAGGTTTAATACAGTGTCAAGCGCATAGAGTTTGAAAAAATACCGGTGCGGTTTGCCCGGCGGTGGCATTGGTCCGCCATAGCCAACATTGCCAAAATCATTTATCCCTTGCTTTGCCCCGGTGGGCAATGTCTCTTTTGTCGGAACGTTCTCATCTAACTTTGTGACATTTGCCGGTATGTCATAAATGACCCAATGCACCCAAACTCCGACCGGGGCGTCGGGGTCATCGCTTATTATAGCGAAACTCTTTGTCCCGGCGGGGGCGTCGCTCCATTCAAGCGGCGGGGAGATGTCTTTTCCCTGACCGGTGTATTTGACAGGTATAGGTTGACCGTTTGCAAACGCGCTGCTTTTTAGTTGCATAATCTTTCCTCCTTTTTCGGCGCTAATAAGGTTTAATCCTGAACAGACAAAAAGCAAAACAGCTAAAACCTTCCAACAAGGTTTTATTAATCGGTTCATATATAAATTTCTAACCAAAAGCCGATTTAGTCAAATCAGTTTTTGCCGATCTATCAGGGATAAGGGAATAATTTCTGTGTATAAAATTTGTCATTGTTAAAATGTGAGTTTTGGTTTAATATTAATGTTTAATGAATTATTGAACTGGATTGTGGTTAAGATTAAATTTAAACAATGGATAAAAAAATTTAATAGCAGCGAACAGGAGGTATAAAATGAACACTAAATTAATTCTTAAAATGATTTTTATTATAATTGTGCTCGGTTTTCTTGTGCTTATGGGATTGAATAATCCTGGCAACATCAACTTTTATCTTCCACCGGTGCTTCCGAAGAAGATTGTTTTGCCTGCTGCGATTATGTATTTTGCATTTTTCGCGATTGGATTAATAACAGGCGCGATTCTTGTGGCTGGTGGTAAGAAGGGTGGCGGAGGCAAATCGTCAAAGGGACAAAGTTCTTGATGTTATTCGTTAAAAGTTTTTTAAAATACGCGCTGTATTTCATATTGGGCGTGGCTGTGATTGGTTTTGGTTTGTCTGCGGAGGATAAGGACGAGGCGGACAAATTAGCCCCTATCAAAATCCGTTACCCTGCTGAGTATAGTTATTTGCCGATTAACAGTGGCTTATTTACAAATCTATCTGCGCAGGCTGTTGCGGGAAAAATTCAGGTTGTCTGGGAAACTCCTTTGCCCTTAACCAACGCGTCTGCAACGCTCTTTTACAGCGCGGATTATCCTGACCATATTGCGTCAAGGGATTGGCGGGCGTTGGTTATGGTAAATCGGGGGTCTTTATTCAATGCTTCAATCCCGGTAGACGACATTGACATTCCGATAGTTTACTTTGTGATGGAGAGATCGGGTAGCCAGACAAATTTATCTCCAATGCGTATATGCAATCCGAGGAAGGTCGGGCTTGAGGTGCCTTCCCGTCCGTTCTGGCAATTTCTTGAAGGGTTTGAAGAAACCACAATAAACTGGCATATTTTAAACAATTATCCTGAAATTCCACCTTTGAGGACAAATGTTGTTTCTAAAAACGGGAAGGCTGCTCTTTGCGTTAGTTTGCCCGAAGGGAGGCGTTCAATCAGTGTTGGAACAAGTCGGTTGCGCGGCTGGCAGATAGAAAATTTTAAGGCAAAAGGATTTTCTGTCTGGCTAAGGACAAAACAGGGCAATGGGGCTGTTCAATTTTCGCTTGTTTGTTACGCATTTACGGATAAACAGCAGATAGCGCAACATCCGACCGTTATCCCGATTTCAGGTGAATGGAAACGGATAGAGATTAATTTTAACTCTTTCCCCAGGATCAACCTGATGAACGTGGATATGCTGGTATTTGAATTTTCAGGGACGGGAAAGACAGAATTCTTGATTGATGATTTAACTCTTACGGGGATATCGGCGCCGGAGATTGAATAATATTTTATCTTGGTTTCAAGATGCAATTGCTGAAATTGCCATCGTCATACTGTAAACCGGGTTGAGACAGTTGTTTTCTGAGGCTGTTTTGATTGTATTGCTGAACGCTGCCGTCGCAAAGCAACATATTGCCGACATTGTTGTGAATATCGCCGGTCCAGGTGCCATTTGTTCCCAGTTGAGTAACGGCGTTTGCGATGTTTGCCGGTCCGCAATAGTTATTGTCGCCGTTGCCCTTAAGATTTCTATCGGCGGCAAGATGCATAAGTGCTGAAGTTGGTTTTGCCTCTGTGCCTATTGCAAAACTAACGGCATCATTTCCCTGACCGCCTAAACCAACTCCGTTCACTATTGTCCATTCGTAAGCAATATTTTTGCCTGAATCTGAGGGACATTTAAGAATTTTTGGGGTGACAAGTTCGTTTGAGGCGGCGGTAAAATGTTCCCAGCAAAGAGGGCTGGATTGCGTGCCGCCGTCTTTTGGCGGAATTCGCCACGGGTATTTGCCATCGTTGTCGTCAGCCCACATATTCAAAGCCATTCCAATCTGGCGAAGGTTGCTGACGCAATTGATTCTTTTTCCTTTTTCTTTGGCTTTGGCAAGACTTGGCAGCAGCATACTCGCCAGAATACTGATGATTGCAATTACAACCAGCAACTCAATCAGCGTAAAGGCTTGCGATAAGCGGATTTCAAAACTCTTCATAATCTATAATTCAATATACACTGCAATTGCTACAACAATCAAATCTAATAATTAGACGCGTTTTAGACTGTGAAAATTCAACTTTATGGCGTTTCAACAACTCTGAAAAAAACTGTTGCGGCGTTTGTGTATGAGAAGGTGTAAAGGAGGCTGCCGTTGTTATAGAATGGGATAGCTGAAATTTTTTCCCAGAAATCGGCGCGGTTTAAATTTGTTGAGATGTAGACATAAATCTGTGTGAATCGCCAATCTTCTATTGCTGAACCATCATAGTTTGACACTTTCAGGCTTAATTGATTCGTGTGGTCTAAATCCCGCGAAAGAGAAAGTGTCAATAGCTTCAAATAACTGGCGATTGTGTAGTTTCCAGCCGCCGAAATGGAAGCGACGCCTTTAAGATCAGCGGGTGTTTGGGTCTGTCCATAATTATCCGCACCCCAGCAAATCAGGACATTGTTTGACAACAGTGCCACAGAATGATTTTCACCGGCGGCAATTGCCATAACGTTTGAGAGACCGGCTGGTGGTGTTGATTGTCCATAATTATTTCTTCCCCAACAAACCACAGTTCCGTTTGATAAAAGCGCGATGCTATGCCCGCCGCCCCCTGCGATTGCGGAGACATTGGTCAAGCCGCTTGGGACTCGCGTCTGGCCATCATCGTTTTTTCCCCAGGCGGCAACTGTGCCGTTGTTTTTTAACGCAAGGCTATGTTCTGCCCCTGCGGCGATAGCGACAACATTGGTCAAGCCCGGCAAAGGGGTTGCCTGTCCGTAATCGTTTTTTCCCCAGCCAACCACAGAGCCGTTGTTTTTCAGGGCAAGGCAGTGATTTAGTCCGGAGGCGATTGCCACTATATTTGACAAGCCTGATGGTGGATTAGTTTGACCGTAATTGGAATTGCCCCAGACATAGACGGTGCCATTGCTCAATAGCGCGATGCTGTGGTTTTGTCCTGCGGCTATTGCCTTGACGTTACCGATTGATGCCGACGCCTTACCGTATTTGTTATCGCCCCAACCGATTATTTGTCCATTTTTTAACAACGCAAGGCAATGGAAACTACCTGCGGCGAGTTTGGCGACATTTGTCAGTCCGCCTGGCGGAGAAAGGTCTATATATTCGGAACCGTTCCAGATGTTTGAACTCTCTCCCCATATTACAACCATTCCACTGCCTTGAGGCGGCTCAACGACTGTTAGAATCGCGTTCTGGCTGGTGACAGCGCCCCCGGCGTTGCTCACGATTACAGAATAATTGCCGGCATCCTCCTTTTTAACAGCGGTGATGGTATAGATAGAATTTGTGGCGCCCGGGATATTTACTCCATTTTTTCTCCATTGATATGAAATGCCGCCTAAGTCAACTACCCTAAATGTAACGCCTGCCCCTACAATAACGGTTTGGCTTTGTGGCTGGACAAGGATTGTTGGAGGCAGATTCACGATAAGGTATGCTGTTTGGCTTGTGACGACGCCGGCGATGTTGCTGACGACGACGGAATATTCGGCGGCGTCGGATGCCTGCGCGTTTAGAATTTTGAACGGGACGACGGTTGCGCCTGGAATATCAATTCCATTTTTTCTCCATTGGTAATAAAACGGAGATGTACCCTGAACGGTTATGGTGAACTGAGCCGTTCCTCCTAAAGGAACAGATTGATTTGTCGGTTGAACAGTAATAATGGGCGGGACCCAAACATTGAGTGTCGCTGATTGGCTTTCTGTTGAACTCACAGCGTTGGCAACGACAACGCTATAGCTTCCGGCGCGATTGCTCTGAACATTTGAAAGGGTTAAAACATAATTTGTTGCCCCTGGCAGATTTGTTCCCTGATGTTTCCACTGGTAAGAAAGAGGCTGGCTGCCTGTGGCTGAGACGATAAAATTGACCGTTCCGCCAGCAATGACGTTCTGGCTCTGCGGATGGGAAACAATTTTTACTGGTTCCAGATAAAGCGCCGCGCAATAGCCGTCGCCGACGGCGATGCTTACCACGTTTGATAATCCTGCAGGAACGGTTCTCTGGTTATAGGTGTTGTCTCCCCAGACGCCGACGATGTTGTTTTGAAAGATTGCCATACTTGTGTCGCCGTTTGCAGCAATTGCTTTTGCGCCATAAACACTGTTTGCCTGACCGTAATAATTGTTTCCCCAGCCGACTACCGTGCCATTGTCAAGCAACGCGAGGCAGTGCGCCTGTCCGGCGGCGACGGCAATTGTGTTGTATTGAAGATTTGTAAGCCCTGAAGGGACCTGAAGCACGCGGTTATCGGTTGTTCCCCACACGTAGACCCGACCGTAGACATCAGCAGCCATTCCAAAACTGTTTCCAGCAGCTATGTCTCTGACGAGAATTTCTCCGTTTGTGAGATAAGAGGGCGGGCGCGATGGACTATTGCCGTAAGGCGAGCCGCCCCAGCCAACTATTCGTCCATTTGACAACAGCGCCAGATTAAAATTGTCTCCGCTTACCACCTTGATTACGCCGCTTAATCCGAAAGGGACGTTTGTTTGTCCTGAATCATTAAATCCCCAGGCAACAACTGTGCCGTCGCTTTTTAACGCTACGCTATGCGCGTATCCAGCCGATATTGAAACCACGTTAACTGCTTGAGTCGGAATATTCAGTTGACCGAGTTCATTATTTCCCCATCCGATAACCCTTCCATTGTCAAGAACGGCAAGGACGTGGAATTTTCCAGCGGCAATAGCGGAACAGTTTGTCAGACCTGATGGAAAATTTGTCTGTCCTGCGTTGTTATTTCCCCATACAATTAGAGAGGCTGAAAGCGCAGCGGCATATTCGGCTGCGGGAAATATCAATAAAAATAATATTAATATCCATTTTACGATTTTATTTTTGCTGTTGCGTGTAAATAAATTTAAGTTTTCATAGTATTTATTCATTTTGGGAAAATATATATCATTGTAATGATTTTAATCTGTAAAACTTTTTTTGAGCGGTCAAATTTTCAATGATAACATAGACGGAGTTATTGAGGTTTGTTATGGGATTTATCGGGACCGGGCTCCAGACTCTATTTGATAGATTATCTGTTTCCTCAAGGATAAAACCGGTGTTCTGGAGGTTCCAGAAGAGTTTAATCCCTGAATTATATTTTTCTATGTTCAGGTGCGGTGGTTCGACCTTATCAGGAACGAAGACACCTTCATCAAGCCATGCCGCGTCAAGACCTTCGGCGAGGACAAAATCTTTTGAGTATTCCCAGAAAACCAGGTTGGTTCCTGCAGGTAGATTAACCTCCTTGCGTAACCATCCTGTTTCGCCTGAAATCACGTCAACTGATTCGCCATTGATATAAAACACAAATAAATCTGCATTATATTCTGAGGAGACCTTCCACCAGAATGAGAGTTTACCCGGTCCAATAAAATAGGCTCCGATGGCTGTGCTCTGGTCATCGTCAATCATACCGCTTTGCGCGGCGTCAACACCGTCGTGCGAGGGAGAAGTTACGGGGAACCAGTCGGCGTCGTATGCGGTTATCCAGATTACGTTTGTATTATCAAGAGCCTCACCAAGGGTTAGATTTTGGGCAAATAACAGTGATGGAAATAGAACAAATGTTGAAATTAATAATCCTGCTAAAGAATGTTTCATTATGTTTTCCTCATATACAATTTTTTTTAGAATATAGTGTATTCTGAATGTTCGGACAATATTAAATGTTGAATCGCGACTTTTTACTTGTTAACCTCCTGGGGCGTAATCCGATGAAATATCCACTGCTTTTGCCATTGGCGGCAATTGTTTGCGGGATTCTGGCTGGCGAGTTGTTTCAACCGCAATATTATTTGCCCGGAATACTCACAGCGGTTTTTATCCTCGTTTCAATCTTTATCGTGCCTTACAGAAGGGTATTTTTATTAATTGCGCTATTCTTTTTAGGGTGGACAAATCACATATATCGTTTTGCGATTGTTTCTGAAAATGACCTGAGGAATATTATAAAAGACAAACCTTTGATAGTTACAATTCGCGGCGAAATAGTGGGGATTCCAGCGGAAAAATGCGTAATAACAAGTTCGTATACATATATTTCAAAATTTAATTTGAATTGTAGCTCGGTTTTTTTAGCCGATTCCACAAACCAGATTAAGGCTGTTGGGAAAGTCCTTGTGATTTTGAAATCGCATCTTCCTGATTTTATTTATGATGGACAGGTGATTGAGGCAAGGGGGGTGATAAGACCGCCGCCGACAGAAAGGATTTACGGGTTGTTCAGTTATCAGGAGAATTTGAAAAATAAATATATTTTTTACACATTTGAAATTGGTTCTACAAATGATTTAAGGATAGCAGCAGGTATTAATGGCGGGAGGAAGCCGACACTTACATACCGTTTTGCCAGATGGGCTTCGCGCGCTTTGAATAGAGGCATTCCCGCAGAGTGGTTAGATTCTGATCTGCGCCAGGCAATGTTGTTTGGATGGAAAAGCTTACTAAGGCAGGAGATCAACGACAGTTTTATGCGCTCTGGAACAATGCACCTTTTCGCTGTAAGCGGCATACACGTTGCTATTCTGTCGGCGGCAATATTGATCTTGTTACGGTCGGTGTATATTCCGCGCGTTGTATGCGGAATACTTGTAATTCCGACAATGTGGTTTTTCGTTTCTGTAACTGGCTGGCAGGCGTCAGCAATCCGGGCAACGATTATGCTCACGATAGTTTTGCTTGGCTGGATGCTATATCGGCCGTCAAACCTGATAAATTCAATTTTTGCCGCCGCAATAATAATCTTGTTATGGCAGCCGTCGCAGTTGTTCCAAGCCGGGTTTCAATTGTCATTTTTGGCAGTGTTAAGCCTTGCGCTGGTTCTTCCGCGCTTTGAAAACGTTTATAAATATCTAACTCGCGGCGACCCGTTTTTGCCGGAACGTCTGCAGCCGTTATCGGCTCGGATGATGAACCCAATAATTTTTTATTTAGGCGGAGCGATCGTTACCACCATTGCGGCTTTTGCGGGCACAGCGCCGCTGATTGCTTATTATTTCAATCTTGTGACACCTATGAATGTTGTTGCAAACCTTGTGGTAATACCGCTTGGTTCGCTTGCCCTGGTTTCAAGTCTCGGGAGTCTGGTCACGGCATTTTGGTGCGCTCCGTTATCGGAACTGTTTAATTACTCCGGCTGGTTCTGGTCAAAATGTATGGTTGAATTTGCATCCTTATGCTCAAATTTAGATTACGGCTGGTTTTACGTTAAAAAACCGTGGCTATCATTGATATATTTTTACTACTTCATCCTGATATGCATTTTTACGGGCATATTTAGTAATAACAAGTTAAGATATTTTGCCGCAACGGTATTTGGGATATGGTTAATTTATCTAATCTGCAATCTTGCCGCTTCCGCCAAAAGCGCAGAAATAGACATTGTTTCATTTTTAAGGGGGCATTCAATCTATATTGATTCGGAAAAGAATTACCTTATTGATTGCGGTACAGAAGACGACATAAGGTATTTGTTGGAACCGCTATTTGTTTCCCGTGGCGTGAACAGAATCGCAAAATATTTTATTTCTCACGGCGACGCGGCTCACATCGGGGGGACAACAAACCTTTCAAAAATATTTAAACTGGATAGTATCTACACAACCCGGATAAGGTTCAGGTCAAGGGTCTTTCGGGAAACAGTCGGCTATTTTACAAACAACGCTTACAAAATTAACTTTGTGAGGTCTGGCGATAGGACAGGAGAATGCGAGGTTTTATTTCCTGCAGAAGGATACAAAGCAATCGCCGCTGATGACGCAACGCTTGTATTAAAAGGGACTTTTTATGGGACAAAAATTATATTTCTTTCCGATTTAAGCGCGCAGGGAATAAAACATCTGAAATATTCTCTAAACGACCTTTCCGCGGATGTGCTTGTGATGTCAAAATATATGGTTGGACAGAGGCTGGATTCTGAATTTCTTGATTTAGTAAAACCGAGGGTAATTGTTTTTGCGGAGAATTCTATTGAATCGGATATACCCGAGCGGACAATTAATGAGATTAAATCCCGCAATATCAAGATTGAAACGGTAAAACCTTATACTGGATTAACTCTTTATATTGACAAAAAGGGATTTCGCTTTGAAAAGCCACGCCAGATTGATTGGGTTTATCAGCAATTTGATGAGTTATGAAACTATTGTTTAAGTTTGATAAATGATATTTGTTATTTTGCGGGATGAATTGATTCTGTATGTTTGCAGATTCCGATAAAAATAACAGGTTTGTTTTAAAAATTAAGACTGTTAATCAGAGCTGAACTTTTCACAACCTGCGTATGATTCAGGTTTAAAATTCTGCGTTGCCCGGAGTTCGTGGATACGGTAAGACGTCTCTGATATTTGAAACGCCGGTTAAAAACATCAAAAGCCGCTCAAAACCTACACCAAATCCTGCGTGTGGCACGGTTCCGTACCTGCGCAGATCAACATACCACCAGTAATCCTGCGGTGATAGTTTGTGATATTTCATATTTTCAAGCAACAGGTCAAGCCGTTCTTCTCGTTGGGAACCACCGATTACCTCGCCGATTCCGGGAACCAGCAGGTCCATAGCCGCGACAGTTTTGCCGTCATCATTTATCCGCATATAGAACGGTTTGATTTCTCTGGGATAGTTATAAACTGTGACTGGCGAATTAAAATGTTCTTCCGTGAGGTAGCGTTCGTGTTCGGACTGCAGATTTGCACCATACTCAACGGGAAACTCAAACTTTTTTCCTGATTTTTGCAAAATTTTCAAAGCCTCGCTGTATTGAATTCTGACGAACGGGCGCTGAGCCACGAATTCAAGACGTTGACGCAACTGCTTATCAACAAATTTCTCAAAAATTTGTAAATCGTCTCCGCTATTATTAAGCATATATTTAGCCATCTCCTTGATAAACTCTTCGGCGAGGTTCATATCCCCTACAAGGTCACAGAAAGCCATTTCGGGCTCAATCATCCAGAACTCAGCCGCGTGGCGGGCGGTGTTTGAATTTTCGGCGCGGAACGTTGGACCAAAAGTGTAAATGTTAGACAGAGCGCAGGCAAAAGTTTCACCTTCAAGCTGGCCGCTCACAGTGAGATAAGCCGGCTTGCCGAAAAAATCCTCCTGCGGATTTTTATCAATATCCCCTTTTAATGTAGTTACTCTGAACATTTCACCTGCGCCCTCACAATCGCTGGTGGTGATTATTGGCGTATGGACGTAGATAAAATCCCGTTCCTGGAAAAATTTGTGAACCGCAAACGCAATGCGGCTTCGGGTTCTAAATATCGCTCCGAAGAGATTTGAGCGCGGTCGCAAATGCGCTATTGTTCTTAAAAATTCAAGAGAATGCCCTTTTTTTTGCAGGGGATAGGTGGAATCAGCCGCGCCGATTAATTTGATTTCTTTTGCCCGCAACTCCCATTTCTGGCCGCTTGCCGGCGACTCCACCAGGTCGCCCTTTATCTCTACCGATGCCCCGGTTGTATAGCGATTAATTTGTTCGTATCCCGGAACGGTTGATTCCACAACCACCTGCAAATTGGTTAAGCAAGAACCGTCATTTACCTCCAAAAAAGAAAAGCCTTTTGAATCCCGCCGAGTTCTGACCCATCCTCTAACAAGCGCGGATTCTATCGGTCTGTCTGAATTTACAAGATATTTTATCAAGATTCTCATACAAATATTTTAACCCAATTAATTTATATAAAACATTTGCATTTATAAAGTTAATTTGAGATAATTTGGCTTTACTAAAGCCGAAAAAGGTATAATGTGGAGTAAGGTATGCGAAACGAATTAAAGTTTTTATTTGCCGTCATTGGATTTGTGGTGATTATGAGTGGTTGCGCCGGTCCGGAGAAAAAACTTGGTCGCGGCATCACCAACGTTACTGAATTTGTCAGGATGGGCGAGATTCGTCGCTCGGTTGAACAATCCGCATTATGGGAAGGGGCTGATGTTGCATACACAACAGGTTTCATTAGAGGATTTAACCGCAGTCTGGCGCGCACGTTAATGGGGGCTTACGAAATTGTGACTTTCCCGTTCCCAAGCTACGAACCTATGTTCACGAACAAGTTTTCGCCCGGTCCGGTATTTCCTGATAGCTACAAACCAAATCTGATTGAAGACCAGACATTTGCCCCGGATACTTCGCTCGGTTTTGCTGGCGGCGATGTTGTTCCATTCATTCCGGGAAGCAGATTCAGGATTTTTGATAATTAAATTTTTAGAAATTCAAACTCCAGTTGATGAGCGAGGTTACAAAGGAATCGTGCTGCAAAGTCAATTTGTTTCTTAAAGTATTAGGGAAAAGGGCTGATGGTTATCATAATATAGAAACGGTTTTTTATCCTATAGCACTTTATGACTATTTAAAAATTTCTATCAAAGGTTGCGGGATTCGCCTTAATTGCAGTCATCCTGATCTACCCACAGACTCGCGGAATCTTGTTTACAAAGCGGCGGATACGTTTTTGAAAGCGATCGGCAAACCGGACCTGGGCGTTGAAATCTATCTTGATAAAAGACTCCCAATTGCGGCGGGCATCGGTGCAGGCAGCTCAAACGCCGCCACTACCCTGCTCGGGCTAAATGAATTATTTGGTTTCCCATTAACGGAGGAGAAATTATTTTCGCTTGCGGCAACGCTTGGTTCTGATGTTCCGTTTTTTCTTAATCCAAAACCTGCGCTTGCCACGGGCAGAGGGGAGAAACTTCAAACATTGACTCCGTTTCAATCGCTTCAGGAGACGTTTATGGTGCTTGTTTATCCTGGTTTTGGCGTGTCTACAGCCTGGGCGTATAAAGAATTGTCAAAGTATCCTGAATTATTTAGCACCCCAATAACCGCGGAGAGATTTGTTAATTCATTGCGGAATAAATCCCTTGAAGATGCGGTTGAAGAATTCTTCAATTCTTTTGAAACTCCGGTTTTTAAAAAATTTCCTATACTTCAGATGTATAAAGAGTTTTTAACAGGCGCAGGAGCCACAGTCTCTTTGATGTCCGGAAGCGGTTCAACAACTTTCGCAATCGTCAAATCTCGCGAGACCGCTGAAACATTGCGCAAAAAATTTATTGAAGAATTTGGAATAACGGTATGGAGTGCCATTGTTAAGCTTTAATTTAATGTGGCGGGGTTAATCTGGCGCGGGCAATGGGAAATTATGTTTTGAGAATTTAGAGAGGTTCAGTAAACAGTTTCAGAGGGCTGCGGTTTTTCCTGATGACGTAAATTTGCATTTGTGATTGAAATTTATATAGATATGGATAGCGAGTCATCTATGTCAGCAATATTGTTCATAGTATGAAGAAATTATTGAGAGTATTATTATCTTTAATGGCGGCTATTATTGCTGCATATCTGCTTATGGGGTGCGCCGGGGAAGGCTCCGGGAATTCTAATTACCCTTTTGGAGCGCCGTATAGAGGCAAATAAATTGATTTAATCGCCAGAAAAGACGGTGTATACATTTATGATTTTTTCAAGTAATCCGCAGGGCTAATTATTATAAAAACTCAGCAGGATTCTTTGTGTTGGCGCAGAGGATTTGTTTTCCATATACGTGCGAGTCCGCCTTGAGCGGTTTCGCGATAGAGAGCCGGGAGCGCGTTTCCGGTTTCTTTCATAGCTGCAACGGATTGGTCAAACGAAACCCGATGAAAACCATCTGACATAATTGCAAGGTGAGCGCAACTTAAAGCGCGGGTTGCTGCGTGAGCGTTGCGTTCAATGCAGGGTATCTGCACGAGTCCATTAACCGGGTCGCAGGTTAATCCGAGATGGTGTTCAATTCCCATCTCGGCGGCGTATTCAATTTGATGAATAGAGCCGCCATAAAGTTGTGTTGCGGCGGCTGATGCCATAGCGCAGGCGGTGCCAATCTCTCCCTGACAGCCTACTTCGGCGCCTGAGATAGAGGCGTTAAACTTTACTAGGTTGCCGATAATTCCGGCTGTCGCGAGTGCCCTTAAAATATCTTTCGTATTTAGAGATAATTTTTCGTAGAGGTATTTAAGGACGGCTGGCAATACACCGCTTGAGCCGCAGGTTGGCGCGGTAACGACCTTCTCGCCAGCGGCGTTTTGTTCAGCTACCGCATATGCATATATTGCCAGTTGCGCGTTTGGTTCAAGACTTGAACCAAGCAAGGAAGTTTTTTTGAACAGAGACCGCGCTTTGCGCGTAACGCCGAGCCCGCCCGGCAAAACGCCTTCTGTTTCTAAACCGAATTGAATGGTGGCTAACATTTGATACCACACGGTTTTTAGAAAATCCCATATTTCTCCGCCTTCGTATTGCTCAACAATCTCCCAAAAATTCTGCCCGGACTTTTCGCAAATCTGGATCAATTCATTCATAGATTTGAATGGATAACAGGATGGCTTGTTTTGTGGAGAGCCATCCCAGATTGCGCCTCCACCTATGCTATATGCGTCCCATTTATTTAGCACATTGCCTTCGCTGTCCAGTGCTTCAAATCGCATTCCATTTGGATGAAGCTGGAGTTCTTGATCGGGAATCCAGATTATCTCCAATTTGCGTTCGCCGAAACATTTTTTCAACGCAATATCGGTCAAATGTCCTTTGCCGGTAGCGGCAAGACTGCCGAATAGATAAACTCGGTAAGCGGCGGCGTGAGGATTTTTTTGTAAAAATGCAATTGACGCACGTTGCGGACCGATAGTGTGGCTGCTGGATGGCCCGTTCCCGATCCGATATAATTCGCGGATAGAATCCATTAAATCAAAATAATCCGATCAAACTAAAATACAAGCCAGCATTTAGTCTGCTGTTTTGCAACTGTTTTGCGCAAATAATTAACACAAAGAGATGCAGCTACGAAAAATTTTAAAATATAAATAAAAATATACTTGAATATTGTGTGGGATTTGAGAATCTAATAAAGCGAAAGCGAAAACATTTTTAAAACTATGAAGAATATAATGATTAGCAGGCGTAATTTTATCCGGTATTCAACACTGGCTTCTGCGGGGATAATCGCAGCCCCGTATATAGTCCACGGTCAAAACCTCAATGAAAAAATCCGCGTTGCTTGCATAGGTGTAGGCGGAAAAGGGGATGGCGATTGCGATGATTCTGCCCGTTGCGGTGGCGAGATTGTTGCGATTTGCGACGTTGATGAAAATACCCTGAACCGCAAGGCTCAAAAATATCCGAATGCGAAGAAATATCGGGACTTCCGCAAGATGCTGGAAGAAATGGATAAACAGATTGACGCGGTGACAGTCTCAACGCCAGACCATGTGCACGGTGTTGCTGCAGGTATGGCGATGAAGATGGGCAAGCACGTTTTTTGCCAGAAACCGCTTGTCCAAACCGTTTGGGAAGCGCGTGAATTGCGGCGGCTTGCCAAGGAAAAGAATCTTGCCACGCAGATGGGCAACCAGGGTAGCGCAGGGAGCGGGTTGCGTCGGGCTGTGGAAGTTATTCAGGCGGGCGTGATCGGTCCTGTGCGCGAACTGCACGTATGGTCAAACCGCCCAATCTGGCCTCAGGGATTAAATCGTCCAGAAGGCGAAGACCCGGTGCCGCCGACACTTGATTGGGATTTGTGGCTTGGTCCGGCTCAATACAGACCGTACAAAAAAGGCGTTTATCATCCATTCAACTGGCGCGGCTGGTATGACTTTGGCACGGGCGCTCTTGGCGATATGGCTTGTCACACCGTTAATATGCCGTTCAGGGCATTGAAGATGGGGTATCCGACAGTCATTGAAGTTGAAGAGACATCGCAACTGTATCCTGAAACATTTCCGAAGACATCGCGTATTCGTTTTGAATTCCCGGCGCGCGAAGGTATGCCACCGCTAAAATTCTGGTGGTATGATGGCAATCCGGGAGATAAAGAGGTCAAAGCGCTGCGTCCGCATCCTGATTTGACAAAGGAAATCGTGGATATGCGCGGTTCATTGCCGGGCAGCGGTTGTCTTTTAATCGGCGATAAAGGCAAGATTTTCTCCCCGGACGATTATGGCTCTCAATTTTACATCGTCCTCAAAGACGAACCGGGATATAAATCCGGGAACGACCACGAAGCCTGCAAAGCGGTTCCGCAGAGCATACCTCGCTCGCCGGGGCATAATCAAGAGTGGTTTGATATGATGAGAGACCGCAAGAAGGTTGCTTATTCCAACTTTGAGATCGCCGGCTATCTGACCGAGATTATTTTGCTTGGTTGCGTAGCGTTGCGCGTCGGAGTTGGCAAGCGTATGGAATGGGACGGACCCAATATGCGGTCTCCAAACCAGAAGGCAGCGGCTCAGTATGTAAAACGCACCTATCGCTCTGGATGGGCGTTGCTGTAAAAATTATTTTTATCGCTAATGGGTAAAAGGTAAATTGCGTTTATAAGTTCAAGAGACTCTTAAAATGGCTGGGGGAAACCCAGCCATTTCTTTTTAATTACCTCCGGGTTAAGATTTTGGAATAAGAATCATTATTTCAGTTGACTTGATAAATAATATTAATGTTTGAATTAAGATAACCTGAAAATGATTTATTTTGATTATAACGCAACCGCACCACTATTGCCGGAGGCAAAAGCCGTCTGGCTTGATGCCGTTGACAGGTATTTTGCAAACCCTTCAAGCCAGCATAGATTAGGTTCGCGCGCATACAAAGCAATTTCCGATGCGCGCGAAGAACTTGCTTTAAAACTTGGTTGCCACCCGTTGGAAATTATATGGACAGGCGGCGCGACAGAAGCCGCTAATACAATTATCAATCATTTTCACAAAACTTTGCCTGAAACAGATTGCATCTGGGTTTCTTCAATTGAGCATCCTGCGGTGATGGAACCAGCGAACCTTTATTTTAAAGGGCGGGTGCGATTTATTCCTGTGGATAAAGATGGTGTTGTTTCTGTTGACTGGATTGAGTCTAATTTGAAGAGAGAAAGACCCGGCGCCATAATCGTAATGGCGGTTAACAACGAATCGGGCGTGGTTCAGCCATTTAAGAAGATTTCTGCAATTTGCAGCGAACACAATATCCGCTATTTCTGCGATGCGAGCCAGTGGATTGGCAAACTCCTGATAAATGAGCTTGCCTGTTGCGAGTTTCTCTGCGCAGGCGCTCACAAGTTTGGCGGACCGCGCGGCATCGGTTTTTTGAAATCGGCTTCGCCTCATCTTACTCCGCTTTTGTATGGTGGCGGACAGGAGGAGGGACGCCGCGCAGGCACTGAAAATGTTCCTGCCATCCTTTCTATGATTGCGGCGCTAAACATTTGCGAACAACGGTTGAGCGAAAATATTCGGAGTGTTGATTCCTTAGAGCATTCCGAACCGCAATTTAATCCAGAACCGCTTCAGCCATCAGGAAAAATTGCTCTGCGGAAGGAATTTGAAGAGGAATTGCTTAGAGAAATTCCGGAAATAAAAGTTGTTGGAAATAATTCAGAAAGAATATGGAATACTGTCAGCCTTGTAATGCCGGACGTTGGCTGCAATATCAGATGGGTGGTAAAACTTGATAAACTCGGCTTTGCGGTTTCAAGCGGCTCAGCCTGCGCAAGCGGAAAGGAAAAGCCTTCTTATGTTTTAAAAGCAATGGGTTTTACAGATGAAGAAGCCTCGCGCTCAATCAGGTGCAGCAGCGGCTGGAATACGACACGCGAGGAATGGATTGCCCTGAAAAACGCCATTGTTGAAATCTATAAAAATGGCAGAGAGATTTAATCCGATATCCAGATTATGAGCCTGTACAGTTAAGTCCGAAGTATGGCAATGGATTTAGAAATTAAATCTGTATTGTCTGATTAAGTTATTTTTTTAAAGAACCGAACGCGGCTATTGCAAATTGTTGTTTTGGAAAAATCACATTGGTAAGTTTCTAAATCTGAAAATCAACGGATTTGAAATATTTCTCTGAAATTTTAGCTCAATGCGTAAATTAATGGCACTTGCTGTTATGTTCTATCTTTTTAATACGCAGAGCCGGGCAATCTGACAGGTTTTGGTGGTTTTGGTGGTTTTTCTTCGCCTTTTTTACCCTTTCCACCCTCTGGCGCGTTAGGCTGATTGGCGGGGGCGGATAGGGCGTTTGGATAGATTGTGTTTCCCTGAACGGAGATATTTACGCCCGGGACAGGGGAATTTGAAATTGTGAATGGGACCGGGCCGCCAACGTGAACAGCGCCCGGTAACGGTATTGCTCCAGGAACGGGCGGAACATTGGGCGGCATTGGTGGTGTGGTTACAGCAGGAGCGGTCGGCGGTTTTATACCATCCTTCTCAAAAGTAAGTGTCATCTCTTTACCGGAATTTATTATCTTTACCATTCCGGCAGCCTCGTCTATTTGTACGACCTCAACAGCGCCGTCTTTTTCGCCTTCACGCAACATCTTTGATTCAGGTTGTTTGCCCTGCTCCTGAACGAGCAAGAAAACTCTCTTGGTGTCAAGCAGTGTGGTTATCCCGGTTAATTTAACGGTTATTGGCGGTGGCGGTTGTTCTGGGGGTTTCGGCGGTTCAGGCTCGCGAAGATTAAAGGCATTACGTTGCGGAATTGCCGAGTATTTGTTCGCATCCGTCTCGGCAAAACCGAAATTAAAAATGCCAAATACCAATATTAATATACAATAGATTTGCACTCTCAATATCAATATATACTTTTAACAATTAAAAACCATAAAAATCTTTTTGTTGCAAAATAACCTTAATCATTAGCATTCCAGGAAAAAAGGCGCTTTTGGGTGAAATAAGATTTTTCAAAATTATTTAGTAATTGGCTGAACCGACCCCGAAGGTGTCATACACTGGCAACCACTCATAATTAGGTGGGTAGAAAAATTCAAAA
>JBAMMJ010000176.1:0-3751 GCA_039793825.1 Verrucomicrobiota bacterium
CGCGAATTTTTCCTCACTTCCAGCTCCGCGCGGAACAGTGCTCTCAATTTCAAATGGCACACTCCCGGTGATTACCTATTATTTCCGAACGCCGTTTTTATTAACAAATCAAATAGCCGGAATTTCATTAACGATGAGTTTTGTGGTGGATGACGGTGCTATATTTTATCTGAATGGACGTGAAATCTACCGCTACGGTATGCCATCTGGCGATGTGACGGCTACCACACTGGCTTCTACGAACATCGGGGTTCCAGTCGTTGTTGGTCCAATCGCCATACCGCCAGATTTTCTCCACATCGGCACAAATCTAATTGCTGTTGAGGTTCATCAATATCTTCCACCGCCGGGAAGCAAAGACGTTGCGTTCGGATTTGAATTAATAGCCTCAGGATTTGCAAGTCCACCATTGCCAGAACGCCCATCCACCGAACAGTGGATTGAGCTTTACAACCGCGGAAGCAATACGGTTGATTTGAGCGGCTGGAAGATTAGCGGCGTTACTGCTTACGATTTTAGCCCGGGCCAAGCTATGCCTCCTGATAGCTATCTTGTAGTTGCTTATGATGTTGAGTTAATGCGGGCAAAATACCCGGGCATTAACATAGTCGGTCCTCTAAAAAAACCATTGTCAAGGAGTGGCGGAATGATTGTATTAGAAGATGCCAGCGGCAATCCTGTGAACGAAGTTAAATATTACGACCGGTTTCCGTTCAGCGAATATGCTGATGGATTTGGTTCATCTCTTGAATTAATAGACCCGCGCGCCGATAATTCTATACCTGAGGCATGGGCGCCAAGCGACGAAAGCGCAAGGTCGTCCTGGGTAACAATAACCTACCGCGGCATTGCGACAAAAGAACCGGCAAATTCTCCAACATATTGGAAAGAATTTGTAATGGGCATTCTTGACGCTGGTGAAATCTGGCTGGATAACATAAGCGTGATTGAAGCGCCTGGTGGAAGCCGACGGCAATTGATTCAGAACGGCACATTTGAGACAGGAATGAATGCCTGGCGAATTATCGGTAGTCACCGCCACAGCGAGGTAATTCAGGAACCGGGTAATCCATCAAATCATATCTTGCGGCTTATTGCAACCGCGCCGACTGAGCATATCCATAATCACGCCGAAACAACCCTTGCCTACGGCGCAAGCATAACCAATGGCGTTGAATACGAAATATCATATCGGGCAAAATGGATAGCCGGCTGCAACAAATTAAATACGCGGCTGTATTTTAATCGTCTTCCAAAGACAACAGAAATACCCCGCGGCGATAGGTATGGGACGCCGGGGGCGAGAAATACCGCTTACATTCCAAACATCGGTCCAACATTTTCAAACCTCAAGCATTTTCCCGTTGTTCCATATCCAACAAATAGCGTCACCGTCACCGTTGACCTATCAGACCCGGATGGCGTAGCATCTGCGGTTTTGAAATATTCTATCAATGGAGGCGCCTGGTGGACGAGCGCGATGAGGCTTACAAATAGCGTCACTCAATACGGTTATACTTTAACCGCAACAGGCAGCATCCCTCCACAGAGCGCAGGCAGCATAGTTCAATTTTACATTGAGGCTAAAGACAGATTTGGTGTTAAGTCCGCTTATCCGCCAACAAATTCAGTCCGATACAGGGCATTATACAAGGTGGCAGATGACAATCAGCCGCTGATGAAAGGCTTGCATTCCATCAGAATCATTATGACACAAGCAGACGCAACGCTACTTCATAGCAATACAAATATGATGAGCAACGAACTTTTGGGCTGCACAGTTGTGGCGGATGAAAAAACCTGCTTTTACAATGCCGGGGTTCATCTGCAAGGAAGCGAGCGTAATCGGGTCGGATTTACTGTGCGCCTCCCTGCCGGTCAGAATTTGTGGGGTGTTCATAGCGGATTTTCCATAGACCGCTCCGGCGGGCAGTCCGGGCTCGGCGGTCGCCACGACGAAATTTTAATCTGGCGAATCATACAAAAGGCAGGCGGGTTGCCAGATTCATACGATGATCTATGCCAGGTGTTTAGTCCGAGAGGTAGCGAGGATGGAACAGGCTATCTGCGACTTGCAAAATATGGCGACATCTTTCTTGATTCGTCATTCAAAAACGGTAGCGACGGCGAAATGTATAAATTAGAATTAATCTATTATCCAACAAATACAGTTGTCCCCGGCGACCCGCAATCGCTAAAGGTTCCAAACCCAGACCTCGTTCTGGGAACAGATATTCAGGATTTAGGCGATGACAAAGAGAATTATCGGTGGACCTTTTTAAAGGAAAATCATGTAGCAAAAGATAATTACGCGCCGATGATTGCCCTTGCAAAGGCGTTTAGCCTGAGTGGAACAAACCTTGAACAGCAAACCCGACTCTTGATGGATGTGGACGAATGGGCAAGGGCAGTGGCGCTGCTCTCATTAATCGGCAGCGACGATATGTATACCTACAACAGTTCCCATAACCTGATCATCTATTTTAGACCGGAAGATGGACGCGGTATGGCGTTTCTATGGGACCTGGATTACTCGTTTGTTGCTTCTATAACAAAACCGTTTCCGGGAAATGGCTCGCCAAACACGTATAAAATCATTACAACTATCCCAGACAATTATCGCCGCTATTACCATCATCTGTACGATTTGACGCGGTTCAGCGGCGATTCGGCGTTTTTGACAGACTGGGCAAACCGTTACGCTCGCCTGTTGGGACAAAACTGGAGCGGCGTCGTGAACTACCTTGTGCAGAGGGCTAATTTTGTAAAATCTTATCTCCCGCTTGGAACGCCATTCGCAGTTTTTACAAATGCCGGCAATCTGGTTGTATCAAACAACAGGGTTACACTCACCGGAGTCGCGCCAATCTCAGTAGAACAAATTGAAGTAAACGGATTGATTCAACCTGTTTATTGGACAAGCCTTACTAATTGGACACTTACGCTCCCCGCGCCGGCAAACACAAATCTCCTTGTAATCAGCGCATTAGGGAGCGATGGAAATCCTATCAATAACGGAACTGTTTCAATTGTTGTGACAAACCAGAATGTTCCTGCCCTGGCGCCGATTGTAATAAACGAGTGGATGGCTGATAACAGCGCCCCCGGAGGTTATCCTGATTCAGCAGATAATCAATTCAATGACTGGTTTGAATTATATAATCCGAACAACACACCGGTTAACATCAGCGGCTATTTTCTAACAGATTCAATGCTGCTTCCGAATAAGTTTGTGATTCCATCAAACACAGTTATTCAACCCAAAGGATTTATCCTTGTATGGGCTGACAACGAACCTTTTCAAAATGGCGGGCTTAGCGGAGATTTGCACGTCAATTTCAAGTTAAGCAAAGACGGCGATTTAATAGCCCTATTTGCCCCTGACGGAACATTGCAGCACTCCGTCTCCTTCTCCGCGCAATATCAAAATGTAAGCCAGGGGCTTTACCCTGATGGCAATACAAATCAGTTCTATTTTATGACAAACTGGACGCCGCGCGCCGCCAATAAATTGGATATGCCAGCTACTCCTGTTTTAGATTATCCAGGTATTTCAAACGGAAAATTAACAATTCGGATATCAGGAGAACCCCGGCGCGCTTACGTTATTGAATTCAACGACACTCTCGGAACGCCTAATTGGAAACCGCTTATTACAAACCGTTCAGACAATGGCATTATCCTTTTCCTTGAAACAAATTTCACCGCCTATCCATTCAGGTTTTATCGTGCAATACTCCTTCAATAAAAT
>JBAMMJ010000177.1:0-6411 GCA_039793825.1 Verrucomicrobiota bacterium
TTGCGATTGTTGTCTTTTTCATTCTGAAAAACCTGTTTTCCAGTTTTGATTAAAAACCCATTAAATCCGAATTTCAATAACAATAAAATTTTTGGTGTCAATCTGAATTGATAGTCTAAAGAAAAAAACCCGCCGGAAAAACCGGCGGGGAGATCGGAAAATCCGAATCGTATTGAATTACCGTTTGCTGTATTGGAAACGTTTCCGCGCGCCGGGTTGACCGTATTTTTTACGCTCTTTCTTGCGCGGATCTCGGGTGAGCAAACCTTCGGAACGAAGCAGCGCTTTAAGGTTTGGGTCTAACCGCAATAAAGCGCGCGCAATGCCGAGCCGAATCGCGCCAGCCTGCCCGGTCGGACCGCCGCCCTTAACATTCACCATCACGTCGTAAATATTCTGCGTGTTGGTTAAATAAAGAGCGCGCAGGGCGTGAGACCTTAACGTTTCAACAGGGAAATATTCTTCAAGAGGTCGCTTGTTAATCATTATATGCCCAGCCCCAGGGGCAATGAGCCTGACCTGCGCAACCGCTGTTTTCCTTCTGCCTGTAGCAACGTATTCCTGAGTAGTTGTTTCCACCATATTAAATCAACAAGATTAAATTATTTGATAATCTCTTCAGCCTTCAACACGATCGGTTTTTGCGCTGAATGTGGATGATTAGGTCCTTTGTAAATTTTGAGCTTTGTTATCAATCTATCGGCAAGCCGATTCTTCGGCAACATACCTTTGACTGCGTGCCAGATTAAAAATTCGGGCTTGGTCTGCCTGATTTCAGCAACCGAACGATACCGTTCGCCGCCTTTCCAACCCGAGTAAGACATATAGGTCTTATTGGTCTCTTTCTTGCCGGTCAATACAACTTTCTCCGCGTTGATAACAACCACAAAATCGCCGGCATCAAGATGCGGAGTATATATAGGTTTGTTTCTTCCTCGCAGGATATTCGCTATTTGAGCCGCAAGCCTGCCCAATACAACACCGCTGGCATCTATAAGATACCACCGCCGTTCCAATTCGTTCTCTTTTGGCAAATACGTTTTCATTTAAATTTAAATAAGACAAAAGAATTTATCAGACTATTTAATTTAGTCAACACATTTTGGCGACTTTTTTAAATTATTGCGTCACCTATTAAAACCGTGATAAATTCTAACGACTTTTTAAAAATGTCAAGCCCTCTTTATAATTTATTGAAAAAGAAAATCAACAATTAATTTTGTTCCTAAATCATTAACATTGAACTCAATGGTTGATTCCCTAATCGGTCAAAATACAACCTCATTTTTGAAAGGGATACGATACTGTGGACTGGCAGACTGAATACAATTCCTCTGTGTTCCTCTGTGCCCTCTGTGGTGAAAAATAAAAACCACAGAGAACACAGAGATTCACAGAGAAAAACCATTTTGTTTACACCCATCAGAGTCATATTGATTTTTTCAATTTTTCTACCCACCTGATTATGAGTGGTTGCCAGTGTATGACACTTTCGGGATTTGTTCAGCCAATTACTAAATAATTTTTAAAAATCTAATTTCACCCAAAAGTGCTTTTTTCCTGGAATGCTAACGATTCGGGCTTTGTTTACATCTTTTTAAAAACTATTCCTGTTTATCGGTGTTATCGTTGATCTGGGCAAATGGATTATTGACAAAACCCTGTGGGGATTGATTGTCGGGCTGTTTTTTCTCCTGATTTTGCTCTGGCGGTTTTTGCTGTGAATCTGAGCTTGTTGAAGGCAGATTTTCTTCTTCCTTTTCGCGTGGATTCTTTGCGCGTTTGTTTTTCGGCAGTGGCGTAAGCGTTACCATTATTCCCTTGCCGAGAAGCGCTGGTTTTGAATCGGCTTTTCCCCACGGTTCAAGCGAGTTAATAAACTTCTCCACAACGCCAAACCCGATCTCTTTATGCGCCATCTCGCGTCCACGAAACCTCAACACGACCCGCACTTTCATATCATCGCATAGAAAATCAATCGCATGCTGAAGTTTCACTTTGAAATCGTGCTGGTCAATAGTGGCGCTTAGCTGGATTTCTTTCATTTTGCTGGCGTGCTGGTGTTTTTTGGCGTCCTTCTCTTTTTTAGCCTGCTCGTAGCGGAATTTTCCGTAATCAATTAATTTACAAACAGGCGGATTTGCGTTAGGGGCTATTTCCACCAGATCAACGCCAAGATTTCGCGCCATTGCCAGCGCATCATTCAACGATAACACGCCGATCTGTTTGCCATCGGCTCCTACCACCCGCACTTCGCGGGCGCGAATTTTACCGTTTACTCTCACGTTTGAACCGTGACCGGATGAATCGTAGTTTGAAGAGAAGTTACTCAAGCTGCTTATACTCAAGTTGAGGTTTATTATTTACTCCGTTTAACACCATTTTTTATTTTTATTAAAAACCAATTTAAATTTTCCGCAAGTAAAATTGAATAATTTTAAGAGTTTTTCAACTATTTTTTACAATGGCAAAAGCCATATATTTCTATATTGCACCGGGTTTCCGTGGTCCTGCAATTTTAATACTCCGCCGCCCGGGGTTGCAGCCGCCCCGCCTTTCCCAATCATAGAAGCGGGAATTTTAACATTCTCAAGAGTAAGCGTTCCGTTGTGATAAACCGTGATTGTCGGCGGATTATTAGCCGTGCCATCTCCGTCGCGATAGATAATATCATAAGTCTGCCATTCCATCGGAGGAAGACAATTGTTGCCCGGGGCAGCCTTAACGCTGTAAATGCTGCCACAATCGTTATCCGCCAATGGATAAATTCCGAATGAGTCCAACACCTGAACCTCATACTTTGACCAGATGTAAACCCCGCTATTGCCACGCCCCTGTCCACGAGCCTTTGGCATAAACGGCGTCCGAAACTCTACGTGCAATTTGAAATTTTTGTAATCCCCTTTAAAGAACACATCCCCGCGCGTTACTTCCATCGCGTCGCCCTCAACCAACTTCCACTTAAACTCCTTAAATTGGTTTGTGTTCTTGCCATCAAATAACACTATCGCCCCTTCGGGCGGTTTTGCCCCGAGCGTTGGAGAACGTTTGATAGTTTTAGTTGCGGTAAATTTTACCGATTCGCTGGCAATTGCAAGCGTGCCGCTCATTTTGCCGTTCGGAACAATCGTAGCGCTTAACTCAACCTTCTGAGTCGTTCCACCGCTCCCTTTTATGACCACCCCTTTTTCACTATCCGCCGACTCCTCTTTCTGAGATTTTACCTTAATCACCGCGTAATCGGAACCATCAACCTTTTTCAAAAGTATAAATCCATCGTATTGATTTTCGCCAAGCGCGCGGATTTGAGAGGTTAACTTTCCTTTCTCACCTCCGAGCGACCACTCGCCCTCATAAATGCCCATTACAGGTTCCTGAACGCCATAATAGGGCTGTCCCATTGTAACAAATGCAATAATTGCAAATAACCAACAAATCCCCGCTATCCTCATCTCTTTCATAAATTTATTGTGTGATTTGAAATTTATTTTTAGCATTCTAAATTAAATCAGTCAATCTATCCATTCATCGCCCGGGTCAAATGGCGGAATCGGTATGTTAAGAATCTTGAGCCTGCCAATTGCCCTATGACGATGTAACGGCGGAATATAAATAACCGATAATGGTTTAACCGGGACATTCTCCCCGTCAAGTTCAACAAATCCCTCGCCTTCAAGGACAATATAAATCTCGGTCGTCTTTTTATGATAATGCGCGACTGCCTCCTCTTTAATTTCAACAAGATGAACACTTGCGACCGGGTTCGGAACATTGAAAAAGGCGCGCCGCGATTCACCGCAGGGGCACTCCAGCGGGCTGAGACTGCCGAGTTGAATCACGATTGGTTTCGCTTTTTGCTCCATCTTTTTCCTTGTTTTCCGAAGTAGTGGGTCTGAACTGCCCATCCCCGACCGCAAAGTCAAAATAATCAATTACCTGCAACAATTCCCTCCGTTTGGCAATTCCCACCACATAATGCGCGGCGGTTGATAACAACATCTGCCTCAATAACTTTGAAGCCTGAGGAATATGCGGTTCAATTATACGCCTTGCCACTTCCGCAAATGTATTATTATTAAGCATCTCAAATGGCTCTAACTGGCTCACTTTGCGGCATAAATCAAGGGCGTCAACCAACTTCATTGGTTTTCCATTGGAAGATTCCCACAATTTCTGCGCCTTTTCAAAACCCTTCCCTTCGCGGGATTGCACTCCCTCCTTCTGGCAAACATTGCGGTTAACCTCCACAACCTGTTGCCAATTAAACCCGTCAAGCCAGTTTTTCTCGCTATTTATCACTTCAATCTTTGACGCCGTCTAAAAATCAATCCATCAAACTCTATAAGATTTCATAGCATAATACACGCCAAATTAACGTTGTTCAATAATTTTTTTAGATTAATCCGCGTAAATCCCTATCGCCTCCGACAGGTTTTTAAACCCTTCTTTTTCCATCAATTTATAAAGACCCGAAACGATTCTATTCACTATCATCGGACCTTCATAGATAATTCCAGTATAAACTTGAACCAGCGTTGCTCCGGAGGTAATTTTTTCCCAGGCGTCTTGAGCCGTAAATACCCCGCCAACACCTATTATTGGCAACTTCCCCTGAGTATTTTTATAAATAAACCTGATTATTTCGGTGCTTTTCCGGGATAACGGTCTACCGCTTAATCCCCCCTGTTCGGCATAGATACGAGCGACTTTTTTATCTTCGGTCGGTGGTCTTGATATTGTGGTATTGGTAGCAACAATTCCAGACACCCTGCGTTCATTGCAAAGGTTTAGCACCTCTTCAATTGCCCCGTAGGACAGGTCCGGGGCGATTTTAACCAGAATCGGTTTAATCTTTTGGGCTTTTTTTCCATTATTTTTGGCGGCTGCACATTCTTCTTTTTCAGACAACTCAACATTTGCCCTATTCAACGCAAACAGAATCTTGTCAAGTTCTTCTTTATTTTGAAGCAACCTGAGGTTTGGGGTATTTGGAGAACTCACGTTAATTACAAAGAAATCAAACCATTTCCAGAGCAGGCGAAATGTTTTTTCGTAGTCCTCCGCCGCCTGTTCAATTGTTGTGATCTTTGACTTGCCAATATTTACGCCAATCGGTATTTTTGCCCAGCAACCAGTGGCTTTCATTCTGGCTACATTGAGGGCGGTTTCCTCTGCTCCTTTGTTGTTAAAACCCATTCTATTCACTATCGCCAGTTCTTTAATAACCCTGAAGATTCGCGGTTTTGGATTTCCTTCTTGCGGATAATAGGTTATCGCTCCTGCTTCAACAAATCCGAACCCGAGTGCCTCCCACGCCCGAATAGCTACTGCGTCTTTATCCATCCCGGCTGCCAGCCCCACAGGATTAGGAAACCGCAGTCCAAAGACTTCCACAGGGAGTGGTTCAGGACAAAAAAAATCCATCAACCCTTCGCACAAAACCTTCTGCCTTCCAATAACCGAAAGCAGGTTAATAGTAAAATCGTGGATTGTTTCCGGATCAAACCTGAATAGAATCGGTCTTACGACTGTCTTATAAATAAGGCTCATCTATCTGTGTTTTATTTTATCTTTTTAAACCTTTTAGTCCAGAAATGTTGCGCTTCATTCATTTCAAAATTCTAAAACGAATTATCTTTCATTAAACTTGAAAAAGGCATCAGCCACTGCGCAGGTTGCGGTTGCCAGTTCATCCAATGAACAGTTTTTTATCTCGGCAATTTTTTGAGCGGTGAATCTGACATACGACGGCTCGCACCTTTTTCCCCTAAAAGGGACAGGGGCAAGGAACGGCGCGTCGGTCTCTATCATCATCTTATCAACAGGCGTCTTTGAGACAACAAGACGCACATCAGCGGCGTTTTTGAATGTAACTATCCCGGTGTAACTTACCAGCCAGCCATTTTTCAAAATGATCTCCAGATTTTGCGCCGGATCGGTGTAACAATGAAATACCGCTTTGATATTTTTAAATTGTGAAAGAATCTGAATCGTCTCGCAAAAAGATTCGCGTTGATGAATTATCACATTAAGCCCGCATTTTTCCGCAACCTCAAGTTGTTGTATAAACAATCTTCGTTGTTTTTCTTTAATAACTTCATCCTTTGCCGCAAGTTGAGGGTTTGATGGGTCATCCTTTGATGGTAGGCGATAAAAATCAAGTCCTGTTTCTCCAATGGCAACGACCTTTGGATTTGAAGCAAGTTTGAGCAACTCGTCAGAAATATTATCTGGCGCCCGTTCTGCGAACGACGGATGCCACCCAATAGCGGCATATACCGGTTCAAACCGTTTGCTCAATGCCAACGCCCGGCGACTGCTATCCAGGTCGGTGCCGACCGAAATTATCCTTTCCACCCCAGATTCAGCTGCGCGTCTTACAACGTTTTCAATGTCAGAACTGAACTCTGG
>JBAMMJ010000177.1:6421-26946 GCA_039793825.1 Verrucomicrobiota bacterium
CAACTATTGAAATTAAGAGTGAAGCGCTAAACTTATCTTACCAGGGCTTGAGGATACAGTTTGAAAGATTTGTATCGCCAGTATTTAAAAGGAATTGAGTTAGTCCCATAAAATTTAACTGGCGAACGCTCCCATCAACAACCGCGATGTTGCCGACTTTCTGGTGCATATCATTATCCCATTCGGCAATTTCGGGGCTCAACATCGTTATTACGCCAACCAAATTAACAACGCCGCAGGTGGTGCCATCGCGTCCTCTGGCATTGCGGTCGCCAGCAAGATGATGCTGCGGCAGCGCGTCCCGAGCCTCAGAGGCAAAGAAATAACTTAATGCTTTGTCTTTTAGTCCGCCAAAACCCTTTGTCGGATTGTCGCTCCAATCAGACGCAGGGGTTTTAATTGTATCGCTCGGGCAAACGAGAATTCTCGGATTGCTGAATTCGTTTGAAGCGACAATGTAGTGCATCCACGCCTCGGGCAGGTGCGCTGAACCGCCGTTTGTAACCTCAATCCACCACGGATAATATCCGCCGTTGTCTTCAGCCCATAACTTAAAACCGAGCGTGACCTGTCTTAAATTGCTGACACAGGCAATCCGCTGGGCTTTTGCCTTTGCCTTTGCCACAGCAGGCAGAAGCATACTTGCCAGAATTGCGATAATCGCAATCACAACAAGCAACTCAATAAGTGTAAAACCAAATTCGGCTAACCGGCAATTTAGATACCCATTTTTATTTTTTTTACTTATCAACATAACTCTATTCTTTTAGACGTCTGATTTGCAAAAAAAGTTAAAAAAAATGGCGGGAAAGCTCCCGCCATTTATAAGAACCAAATCGGAGGAACTAAAATAATTATTTGGTTTTTATCTGAACCTCGCCAGTTTCAGAGATTGTTATATCGTGTTTTTTGCCATTGCTTTTAGCTTTTATCCGATAAAATGTTTTTCCATTTTCAATTCTTCTCTCGGCTTTGTTGTCAAACTGCGCGCCGGGAACCGCTTTATTCATTGCGTCAACTATATTTTGCGGCAACGCCGCAAGGTCTAACCTCTGGCGAATTTCCACCATATTGCCATCCTGAGAAATCGCCACGCGCATATCCTTGTCCTTGAAATCCCATCTATAAGTTATCGTGGTGCCGTCGGAATCAAATTCAATTCTTTTTTCAGCCTCGCCAATCTGCAGGTCAGGCGCGTTTTTCTTAAACGCATCAACGACCTGTTGCGGAATCTCGGTCGCCGCAACTCTTTCGTTTATCTCGCCGTCCATCGTCCCTTTCTTTGGATCAACGTCAATCTGAGCCTGAATCTGCTTGCCATTCTTTGTCAATTTCATCCGATATTCAGAATCACCATCGGGAATGTCTGTCTTGCAGGTCGCCTCTGCGATTGCGGCATCCGGGAGATATTTCTTCACTGCGTCAACAACATCTTTAGGCACCGCGTCGGGGCTCAAGGTCTCAAACATCTCATTCCCCTTGATAACAACCCCGCTGTTCTGTCCAACAGCCTGTTCTTGAACCGGCATCACATATACCGGCTCTTTGCTTTTCATATAGATTGCTGCGCCGATTCCAATAAACAACAATACGATGACCGCAATTATAACCTTCTTTGCATTTGACGTCGTTTTCATAGTTCATTCCTTTCTTTTATTATGACAATACGCCTGAAACATTATCGCAATATTATTCAGAAAAAGATTTTACAGACCCCCTGGTTATTGCGCCTTTTGCGAAACAGGCGGTGTTTGCGGGTATGATTGTTGCGGAATTGACAACAGGTCATCATACATCGGCATCTGCTCTTCAGCAAAAAATCCATATTCTCTGAAGTTGGAACGAACAAAATCGAGTTTATCAAGCCTGTTCAAAGTCTCTCGCGCGATAAGTTTTGGGCTATCGGACTCATAACCGGCGCGGTAACGGCGAGTTAGATAATTCACAAGCGCGAGTCTGTAATCCTCAATCAATTTTCTCAGCGCCGGATGCGACTGTTGCATCAACACCGAAAGTTCATCCGCTTTTTCTTTGAGAATCTGCTTGTGTTGGGAGTAGCCAAACTGCGTTATAATCTGCTGAATCGGAAATTTTCTTACCACCGCGGTTTGAACGGAGTTTGTCCCTTCAATCACGCCTGTCCGAATCGGGATTTTTACAGGAGAATCAACAATATCGTCCAGCTTTTTAAGGCTCTCTTCAAAGGTTAAGGTTTTTGTTTCGGTTCTACCTGTGATGGAGGCAACGGTAACCGACCACCATTTCTCCACATCCCGCATTGAATAAAAATGCGGTTTAAACGCGTCTAAAAATGCCACCTGCCAGTTCCAACGAGAAGGCAAAATAGAGAGGAAATCCTTCATCCTCGCCACTCCATCCGGCATCCTTAATAACTGGTGCACAAACAAATAAGCGCAGATTGAGTATCTGTTAGTGAATGAAAAATCGGTTAAATACTCATCCTCTCCCCAGCTCAATTCGTCCCAGCTCAACGGCTCAATCGTGGCAAGTCTCTTCTTAATCAGGTTTATCGGATTTGTTCTGCGGTCAACCCGGGTCTTTTTTGAAAACGGCTCAAGAATTGTTATATCTGGCGCGGTAAGATGAACATTAAGACTAAACGCAGGAACAATCCACGGAGGCAACTCTGCGGGTTTAGAGCCGCCTTTTCTATCTGCCATCTCCTGAAATAAAACGCCTACAACCGCATTCAAGAGCCTTGCCATTTCTATTCGGGACGGCAAATCAAGGTAGTATATCCATCCCCGGTCGGTATATTGCGCGTTTACCCAGATTGAATCGTAGCCAGTTTGCGCCGGGAATATATTTATTATTATATTCCCTTTCCATTCATCTTTTGCCTTGAGCGTAAAAAGGATGTTCTCTTTAACCCGTTCGCAGATAACCACGAGCAGATTCGGTTCAATCTCTATTGTTTTTGGAAGATTAGTTGTTGACTGGTCGGAAGCCGCCGGTAATGGCGGAATCGCCTTTGGCGAATTTACAATAAATTGTCCTGAAATGCTCCGAACGGTTATCCGTTCCTTCTCAAGCGCTGCACCTGTATTTGCCGCCTTTGCCGAGACAATAATCCCGAAAATCAGGAGATAAACCACCGTTATTTTTAACAGCGAATTCCAATCCCCTGACCTTCTTTGAATCATTTTTAATTATGTCTTTTTGCTTTCGGTTGTCTTTGCCGTTTCTGATGAAGAACTGGACTTTTCTGAACTCTTTTGTGAATTAGATTCATTCTTAGCCGCCGCCTTGTAGCTTTTGCTCCGATAATCTGTGATATAGAAGCCGCTTCCTTTAAAGATAAGCCCCGCTCCGGCGCCAATTCTGCGCCGAACTTTGCCGCGTCCCCATTTCTCCAGCTTGCACAGTTCTTTTGGGCAAACCTTTAGCGGTGGCTCTTTCATTGATTGAAAGACCTCAAACTCGTGTCCACATTTCTCACAAACGTATTCGTATGTTGGCATATCCACTACTCTCCCTCTCAAAACTTTCTCAAACTCCAGAATCCCTCAAATGACAAAATTTTTAAAACTAAATTCTATAAATAATCGCAAATCCAGAATTGTTCAAGTGGTAATAAACCGCAGTTTAGCCTTTAAAGTTAAAATGTAGCCGGGTTATAATTGGGTTGCTGCGTCAAAAATTTAATAGCACTAAATTATCTCTACGATTTCGTTAATCTCTTTGCGGGAACTTTTTGGCGAGTTATCGTCGGAGTATCCTATCGGAATGACGGCAACCGGTTCCCAATCAGACGGAATATTCAATGCCTTTGATAAACGGCTGCGGTCATAAGCGCAAATCCAGCAACTCCCCAACCCTTCCGCCGTTGCTGCAAGAACAATATGTTCCACGGCAATCGCAACATCTATCTGGTGAACACTTTCGCCATCTCTACTCCACGCCACTTTTTTGTTGCCAAGGGCTACTACAACGATCGGTGCTTCCAACGCCCATTCCTGGATTATACCGCGCAGTTTTTCTTTATTCTCTTTTGAACTCACAACAAGAAATTTCCACGGCTGCAGGTTGCAGGCAGAGGGCGCTAACCGCGCCGCTTCCCAGATACGTCTGAGTTTATCCGGCTGGATGGGGAGGTTTTTGTATTTTCTTACACTCCGCCTTGTTTTTATCGCCTCATATAGGTTCATAACACGGCATTGTTTTTATATTATATTAATCTGCCCGGCAGAATAACGTCCTCACTCTTCCAATTGCGGTTTTTGTTTATGAAAATCTGTGGCTTGCTCAAACGCATAAGCAATAGAAAGGAGCTTTGCCTCGTCCATTGGTTTTCCCAGGAGCTGTAAACCAATTGGCAATTTGGGAGAGGTTTTTGTGAATCCCGCAGGCACGCTGATTCCACATATCCCGGCAAGATTGCAGGAAATCGTGAAAATATCCGAGAGATACATCTGCAACGGGTCTGCTGTTTTCTCGCCGATCTTAAAAGCAGGCGTCGGAGATGTCGGAGTCGCTATAAGGTCAACCTTCTCAAACGCGCTGGCAAAATCTCTTCTTATAAGCGTTCGCACCTTTTGAGCATAAAGGTAATAGGCATCGTAATATCCGCTGCTTAAGACGTATGTGCCGAGCAGAATTCTTCTTTTAACCTCCTGGCCAAATCCTGCTCCGCGCGTGTTGCAATACATCTCAATAGGGTCTTCTCCATCTACTCTCAATCCGTATCTGACCCCATCAAATCTTGCCAGATTCGCGCTTGCTTCCGCTGTGGCGATTATATAGTAAGTTGCGATAGCATATTCGGTATGCGGCAACGATATCTCTTCCACGATTGCTCCGAGCGATTCCAAAGTTTTCAAAGCCTCATTGATTGATTCCTTCACATCCGGGTCAAGCCCGCCAATCATATATTCTTTTGGAACGCCAACTCTCAAACCCTTTATTTGCTGATTCAACATCGCCAGATAGTCAGGAACCGGTTCAGGGGCGCAGGTTGAATCCCGTGCATCGCTACCGGCTATAACTCTTAACAACAGAGCAGCATCAGCAACCGATTTTGTCATCGGACCAATCTGGTCTAACGATGAGGCATAAGCGACCAGTCCGTATCTTGAAACCCTGCCGTAGGTCGGTTTTAATCCAACACAACCGCAGAACGAAGCCGGTTGCCGTATTGAACCGCCAGTATCAGAGCCTAAAGCACCGATGCACTCATCAGCAGCCACGGCCGCTGCCGAACCGCCAGATGAACCACCCGACGCCCGTTCTAAATTCCAGGGATTCACTGTCGGACCAAAAGCCGAATTCTCCGTTGAACTCCCCATCGCAAACTCATCCATATTCGTCCGTCCAAATATTACCGCCCCTGCTGCGCGCAATTTTTCTATAACCGTAGCATCATAAGGGGCAATATATTTATCAAGAATTTTGGAGGCGCAGCGGAGTGGATGTCCTTTTACGGAGATCAAATCCTTTATGGCGATCGGAATTCCAAGCAGCGGTTTTTCCCTGACGCTTTTCGCCCTTTGAAGTTCATTGTCCGCTGCTATCGCCTGAGCAATTGCGTCATCGGTATTAATCCACAAAAAGGCGTTCAACTTTTTGTCAACCTTTTGTATACGCTCAAGACACGATTCAACAAGCGCGCGAGATGTAAATTCGCCTTTTGAAAGCCCATTTACCGCTTCAATTATCGTCAGCCTATTTAAAGAATCCATAATACTATTCCTATTCAACAATCTTAGGCACTATAAAAAGGTCGTTTGCCTTTAATGGCGCATTCTGCATTGCCGCCGTATGAGAAAGACCCGCTTTCGGCTCGTCATCGCGCATAACATTGACAAGTGGAAGGGGATGAGATGTGGGTTCAACATTATCCACATTTACCTCGCGCAGTTTCTCCATATAACCAAGCACTGTGCTCAATTGTGCCCCAAAAATAGCCTTCTCCTGCTCGGTCAATTTAATCCGAGCAAGATGCGCAATATACTCAATGTCAAATTTTGTGTTTCCCATTGCAATTTTAAAATACCAGCCGACTCCGCATAATAAAAGAAAATTTAAACTGTATCGCCAACCTCCAATTCTGACGCCGTATTCCAGCAGCTTTGCCCGCTTTTAATTACAATTATCCATTATTACAGAAGCGCGACAAATTAACCTATTTCCCTTTTAAATAAAACTTGAACACGCAACCTGTTCTTTAACAAGTTGAAACTATTTCCAATAAATAAGTTTTTTAATTACCTGCAAATAATTCAGAAAATTTTCAAGAATATTTATTGCAAAGTTTTACTTTAATGTTCAAAATAATTTCTGGTTTACGAGTTGAAAGCGGCTAAAAAAGAAAATATACAATATATAGAGTATTTTACCGCTTGACACCCTACTATATTGTGGTTTTATTAGAATAGATATGAAAATAAATATTTTTACAATTTCGTTGTTGTGCGCCCTGACAATTCTGTTCAGCGGCTGCTACAAAACTGTTGATGGCCACGTTAAGGCAGGCGTGCCCTTCAAAAAAGATAAAATTGAAGGCAGATACGAGCGACCTGTGCCGCAAATTTTTGAAGCTTCAAAGATCGTTCTAAACCGCTTCGGCAAAATAGTCTCCGAAGACACAATCTCAAAAACATTAATCGGCAAAGTAGATACGCGCACAGTCTGGATCAGAGTTGAAGAAGTTGATCCAAAGGTTTCAAAAATTACCGTGCAGGTGCGCACCAAAGGCGGCACAAGCGACATTGACCTTGCAGCGCAAATAGAAAAAGAGGTCGCTCTGCAGCTGGTGCAAATGAAATAAAACCAGCAATTAAGATTAACTCTTTATAGCGATATTTGAGGAAAAGGGTTGTTTTTTGCTCTGTATTCCTTTACATAAAGGTCTGTTGACTTATAAATATCTTTTATAATTTTTTCCAATCTTTAATCCATTCCATTAATCCACCGATTATTTAACAAATCCGCAGAAGTTTGTGCGGAGTTGATTAAATTTGTTAAATTGGGGTAATCCACATCTGGATTAATAGAGGAAAAAGAATTACTCTGGGAGTTAAAGATGGTAAAAAATGCCAGGCAAGGATGCGCCTTGTCCAGAATGGTTCGGGTTATAGTATCTGGATTAATTCGCTACAAATAGCCCTTGACGCACCGCCAATGCTTTTTAATTCATCTTAGTAACCTAAATCATTAACATTGAACTCAACTGTTGACTCCATAATCGGTTAAAATGCAACCTCATTTTTGAAAGGATTACGATACTATGGACTGGTTGACTGAATACGATTCCTCTCTGTTCCTCTGTGCCCTCTGTGGTAAAAAATAAATAAACCGCAGAGAACACAGAGAAACACAGAGAAAAACTATTGTGTTTGCCCCGTCAGAGTTATATTGATTTTTTTGCATTTTTCTATCCACCTATTTATGAGTGGTTGCAAAGTGAATGATACCTTCGGGGATTGTTCAATCCATCACTAAATAATTTTGAAAAATCTAATTTCACCCAAAAGCGCCTTTTTTCCTGGAATGCTAATGATTCAGGTTTTCATCACTCTTTTTGAGTGGACTGGAAGATCAGTTCTGTTTTTGTCCTTGTTATCAAATTGCGGATTTCAATCTCCTCAATCTGCCAGTTGCCGTTTTCGTCTTTTCTGAAACTATTGACCTCAAATGTCTTAACCTTTTTTGCGTTATCGTATGCTTCGGCGATAAGAATTCCACCTGTCTCTTTGTCAATCCATGATAGGACGCGGTTGTAGCCGAGCGGACTATCGCCCGGTTTTGGTCTGCTTTCCAACACTCTACAAACACGGCTCTTGCGCATCTCTGATCTGATTAAATACTGGGTTTGCCAGTGAAAAAACTCCAATCCAAGCTCCCCAATTGCAAAATCTGAACCAGCAAATGGCTTTGATAAATCCGGCGTTTCATCTTTTCCATTTTTTGTCGTGTAAATATATCGGTTTTTTTGACCTGGCGAATGTATGATAGCTAATTGTTCATAATCGGAGTTTTCGGGATTTACTGTCTCGTAGATGTTAACCCACTTATTATCTTGCGGGATGATTTTGCTTATCAAAATAAGCGAGTTTATTGAGCCATCGCTTTGTTTTCGTTTAAGGGTTCCGCGCAATAATGTTTCTGAAGCAGGCGCAAGATTTCGCAATTCAGCGGCGAGTTTTGTCCCTTCTTGTAGCATTGTGTCTGTGTAAGTAAATTCGGCGGAAATCGCCGATACCACAGCCACGAGCGCGCTCACTAATACGAATATTGTTACAGCCATTTTCTGCATATAATCTTTAAACTGATATTGTTTAACGCTAACAAAACTATCGCAAGCAAATTGATTCTGCCGCTTTGACACCGCTGGCATTAATAGTTTACCACATTTTTTGGATTTCCAGATAAAAACGCTTTTATGTTGTCCACAACTGTCTGCATTAAACGGATTCGCGCCGCTTTTGTAGCCCAGCCGATGTGTGGCGTTATAATAATGTTTTTTGCCGTTAGCAATGGATTATCCGCAGAAGGGGGTTCAGTAGAAAGGACATCAACGGCGGCGCCTGCGATTTTTCCTGAATTCAAAGCGTCGGCAAGCGCCTGTTCATCAACAAGCCCGCCGCGTCCGGTATTAATTAAAAAAGCCGTCGGCTTCATCAAGCTCAGAGTTTCGCTATTGACGATTTTTTCTGTCTGCTCTGTGAGTGGACAATGAAGTGACACTACATCGCCGCTGGCGAAAATGTCATTAATTTCTCCAAATCTGACACCCGGCTGCGGCGCGTGCCTCATACTTGGTGAAAAGGCAACAACTTTCATACCAAAACTTTGGCCTATTTTTGCAACAGCCCTTCCGATTTTCCCAAACCCGATAATGCCTAAGGTCAAACCATCAAGCTCAATCAATGGGGTTTTCCAGTAGCAAAAATCAGGGGATTTAGCCCATTGCCCGGATTTAACGGATTGGTCGTGAATAGCGACGTGATTGGTAAGCTCCAAAAGCAATGAAAAGGTCAATTGCGCAACCGACATTGTGCTGTAATTCGGGACGTTTGTTACGACTATCCTGCGTTCTTTCGCTGCGGATATATCAACAACGTTATATCCCGTTGCTAAAACACCGATGTATCGCAATTTTGGGAGCGATTCAATCACCGCGCGATCAATTACAACTTTATTCGTAAGCACAATCTCGGCGTCTCTTGCTCGTTCAATAACAAGTTCGCAAGGCGTTCGGTCGTAAATGGCGCAATCGCCAACCGACCGAAGACCGTCCCAGCTTAAATCGCCGGGATTCATCGTATAACCATCTAAAACAACAATCTTCATAATTATCGCTTAAAGATTTTATAAATTTTAAAGTTAAAAATAAATTTTCATCTGGAGATTAAAACGTATCAAGAAGTAATTGCCAACGGATTGCCTGAATAGCGTTAGTATGATTAAATCTTTTTGCAATATTCGCTTATGCGATAGAAATTAGATAGATGGTGTCGGTTAATGAAAATAAAAAACGGGTGGTCATTGGATTGAGCGGCGGTGTAGATTCATCGGCTGCGGCTACGCTGTTGCTTGAGCAGGGATACGAGGTAATCGGGATTACTTTGAAAATGTGGGGACGCGACTGCGTTAACCGCAGCGAGGATAAATGTTGCGGACCTCAGGCTGTAATGGACGCGCGCGCAATCTGTTCTCGGCTCGGAATTCCCTACTATGTGATTGATGATAGCGAGCGGTTCAAAAAAGAGGTAATTGAATATTTCGCCGCGGAATATAAAATGGGTCGCACGCCGAATCCTTGCGTTGTCTGCAATGAAAAGATAAAGTTCGGCACATTAATCGCTAGCGCATTACAGTTAGGAGCAGAATTTGTTGCAACCGGACATTTTGCCCGTGTTGAATATTCACACCAGAGCGGCAGATACCTTCTAAAACGGGGGTTAGACTTAAAAAAAGACCAGAGCTATTTTCTTTTTTCGTTGCGGCAACAACAACTCGCCCGGGCCTGTTTCCCACTCGGGAATTTGACAAAAAACCAGAGCAGGGAACTGGCTTCAAAATATAATCTTAAAACGGCTCAAAAGCAGGAGAGTCAGGAGATATGTTTTGTGCCGGATGGCGATTACGCAGGCTTTTTGATGAAATCAGGGCTTGCTGCCGCGCGGAAAGGCGAGATCGTTGATCTATCCGGACGCGTGCTTGGCTATCACGACGGAGTGCATCTATTTACAATCGGTCAGCGCAAAGGAATTAAAATTCCCGCTCCAAAGCCATATTATGTTGTGGACATTGACGCCCAAAATAACAGGGTAATCGTCGGCACCCAGCAGGACCTGGTCAGCGATCGGCTCAAAGTGGAGCGTTGCAACTGGATAATGTTTGATAATCCGCCGCAGAAGTTAGAGGTTATCGCAAAAATAAGGTATAACCATCCCGGAGCTCAGGCAACCGTGTTCCCTCAACAGGACGGCATAGCTATCGTCCATTTTCACACTCCACAACGCGCAATCACGCCCGGACAGGCGTGTGTGTTTTTTATTGACGATGTGGTCGTTGGCGGAGGATGGATAGTAAAAGAAAAATAGCTGAGCGCAAATGAAATTGCCATTTTCAACAGCTGTCTATGAACACGCGGCGCGGTTTGTAAACCGCTCCCCATACGAAGTGTCGCGCAACGCTGAACTGTTATTCCACGCCCACAGGCTCGCATATCTTGAATATAGACACACGCCGATTGCGGTTGGAATTGATATTTACAACCTTGAAGCAGAGGCTTACGGGGCAAAGGTGCGCGTTCCAGATGACAACTCTATTCCAGCAATAAGCGAACCATTATTTAACAGCGCCGAAGAGATGATAAAATTGTCACCATTTGACCCACAACGAGACGGCAGGATTGCTATGGTGATTTGGGTAGCGCAACACCTGAAACAGGAATTGCCTGAAGCGGTTGTCAAAATCCCGCTCGCAGGTCCATTTTCTATTGCCTTTAACCTCCTCGGGATAATGCGATTGTGCGAAGAAGTCGCCGAAAAACCACAGATAGTCGCCAGAATGTTGATGAGGCTCGCCGAAAATCAAGCCGTGTTTTGCAAAGCAATAGTTCAGGCAGGGTTAACCCCGGCGTTTTTTGAATCCGCTGCCGCTCCGCCAATGTTATCCCCAAAACAATTCCACGAACTTGAACTGCCGGCGTTAAAACGGATAATTGAAATCGCCTCAAATTACTCAAACCAACGAGTCCCTTGCATAATGGGCGGAAACACTTATCCTGTGCTGGACGATATATTGTCAACAGGAACAAATTATCTTGTCTGCAACCCGGAGACCGACCAGGCTGCTTTTGTTAAGAAAGTCGCGCTGGTTGCAACAGATGTAAAAGTCCGCGTCAATATGCGTTCGGATATCGTGGTTTCAAAGGATAGGGATAAAATTTACGCTGAGGTGGATAGAATCGTTCAGCTAACCCGCGGGTGTTCTAATTGCATTTTGGGCACTGGTGCGCTGCCGTATGAAACGCCAATTGAAAATGTCCGTCTGATACGAGAATATGTTGAGCGCGATTAAAAAAATATTAAATTGATGAAAAATAAGTGGCGCATCCGGCAGGAGTTGAACCTGCAACCTTCTGATCCGTAGTCAGATGCTCTATCCAATTGAGCTACGGATGCGCCCGTCCCTTATAATAATTAATTATTTTAGTTATGCTCGCAAGCGGATTTTTCAAAATAAATAGTTTTCACTTAATCCTTAACACTTAACCAACAGGGAAAACTCTGACGACATCGCTTTAAAATATTCAGCTTAATTCCCTTAAACATAATAGAAATGTCGGCTCACAATCTAACCCGAACTTGATTTGATTATCTCTTAATTGTCTTTGTAAATAATTCAACGCACATCTAATAAATTGAAACAGCTCGCCAAAATAGAATTTTTCACGCCCTGTTTTGATTAAAAATTACCAACATTTACATACAAATTTTATTTGTAGAATAAAATTTCGCTCAATATAATAACTGAAATGTTTTTGTCAAAAAGTCGCTATTTATTAGAATTAGTTCAATTGATGTCTTGCAATTTAATAAAGGCTTTTCACTTAAAAATTTTTGAATGTGGTGATCGTAAGTTTGTATTAAACAATGATGAAACGGTTGCCATACGAAACGACATTGTCCGAGGTTATTAGAACGTTTTGCAGGATTCTTATAGTTCTCGCTCTGACAATTGATTTATACCTTGTTTACGCCGCAATAAGCGGAGATTCGGTAGTAGGTTGCGGACGCGATTCGGATTGCGACCGCGTTTTAAACAGCAAATGGTCAAAGTTGTATGGTATCCCGGTAAGCCTGCTTGCAGTTCCAATTTATATAGGTTTGATTTACAGCGCAGGCTTAATCCGCTCCCACATTGAACCCAAAAAACAACGGTTTGCATGGCGCCTTATTTTTTTGTGTTCGGTTTTGATACTCGGCGCTGCTATCTGGTTCACAATTCTCCAACTTTTTATTATAAAAAGTATCTGCCCGTATTGTATGGCGGCACATATCCTTGGCGGAGCGGCTTCAATAATTCTTTTGATAAAAGCGCCGATTTATCACCCCTCGCACAGATGGGAAAGACGAGAGAAAATCTACATATCGCCGTCTCGCGCCAAAAAAAGATTGATTGTGGCTGGCGCGCTTCTTGCAGTTTTAATCGTTGCTCAAATTCTCTATACGCCCCAAACCCATAGCGTCAAATCAATTACACAACCATTAACCGGCGCTACCAATACTGATATTCCTGCGGATTCAAAACCGACGGTCTTAACAAATATTACGGTTTCTACAAACAGCCTTATTTCGCAAACCCAGGCTCCAGCAAACATTCAGCAAAAATCCACATCCGTCATCAACCAGATGTTTCCGCCGCCTAAACCAATAGCTCAATCCCAGCCAGTAACAAGCGGAGATATATTTGCAATTAATATTGCCGGGGCGCGCTTTGAATTTAATCTCAAAGAAGTCCCCGTTTGGGGCTCCACTGACGCTCCGTGCAAAATCCTGAGCCTCTACGACTACACCTGTCACTATTGCAGAGAAATGCACAAACATCTGCTCTCGCTCCTTTCAACTTACAGCAACAAAATCGGGATAATTAACCTGCCAATGCCGCTTGACGCCAACTGCAATCCGATTGTATTCAGAACGCCGCGTGCGCATATTGGCTCTTGCGAATATGCCAAACTCGGGCTTGCTGTTTGGCGGGCAAACCGCGCTGCTCACGCCGAATACGAAAAGTTTTTATTTGATGGAGCAGAGCCGCCACCTTATGAAAAGGCAAAGGCATTTGCGGAAAAACTTGTGGGAAGCGCAAACCTTGCAGCGGCAATGTCTGACGGTTGGGTTACAAATATGATAAAATTGACAACAAGCATTTTCTCAACAAATGCGCTTTATTTAGGTCAGGGACAGATGCCACAGGTAATCATCGGCACTAATTTGATTTCTGGCCAGATTCAAAATACGTCTGTTTTAATTGACCAGATTCAAAAACAGTACAACATTTTGCAGTAATAAATTGAGGGTCAAACCCGCCTTGCCCGCCAGAACGGTCTGTTGTTATCCTGTCTTAACGAATGGAACATCAACATCTCGCCAACATTTTCCGTCGTTATCATACCAACGAATTTGCCGTCATAGTCAACCACCGGCAAAGCCGGACAGCCGCACTCCTGCATTCGTTTAAACGCAACATCAAACGCCTCATAAGGCAGCGCGTAAGGAATGTTTGAGCGCATAAATTCAGAGACTGGCGCATTTGCCCTATTTCGCTTAAGCGCCGAGATCATATCATCGCGGGTCAATACTCCGAGCACGCGCCCGTATTCATCAACGATCGGGAATTCGTGTTGTGATGTTCGCAAAAGCGCTTCTACCGCTTCATCAAGCGTGGCATCAACGGGCAGCGTCATCAGATGTGTCATCATCGCGTCCGAAACCAGCATATTTCTGGCAATATCTTTGATATGAGCCATTGAAGCCTCCTGCGATGCCCCCAGATAAACAAACAGAGCAATGAAAATAAGCATCGGATTAAACACCAATCCCACAAGCGCAAACACAAACGCAAGCCCCTGACCGATCCAGGCGGCAATCTGCGTCGCGCGCGAGTAGTTCATCGTCATCGCAAGCAGCGATCGCAATATCCTGCCGCCATCCATCGGAAATGCAGGAATAAGATTAAAAATCGCAAGCATTATGTTCACTGTGGCGAGCTTTCCGAGCAATTCAATCCCCGGCTTATCCAATTCCTCAAGGTATTCTATATCTATCTGTCTGCCGAGAATAAATACAAGAAAACCGGCGATAATAAAATTAACAGCCGGACCCGCCAGAGCCATAATCAATTCTTGATGCGGCTTTTCCGGGATTCTTAAAATCCGCGCAACTCCGCCAATCGGTAAGAGCGTGATATCAGGCGTTCGTATTCCAAACGACCGCGCGGCAATCGCATGCCCAAATTCGTGCAACAACACGCAGCCAAACAACGCAAGCACAAATATAACCCCATCCACCGCCGCGCCAGCGCCGCCAAGTGTGTAATATGTAAACCCAATCCATAACAGGAACAAAATAAATGTTATATGGATTTTGACATCAATCCCCGCAACGCGGGCAATTCTTATAGACCACCGCATAAAATAATTTTAAAATCCAACAGTTAAGTCCGTTAAACAAATCCTATCCAGACGCCATAATTGTTCACTCAGACAAAGAGCGTTGGTTTTTCCTGTAACTAAAACCACATAACTCTGGCGCGCTTTAAGAGAATATCCTTTAATTCATCCCACGCTTGTTGCGCGCGGTTCTGCACCTGCATAACCTGATAACAATTTAACTCAATAAACACTCTATTTAAAGAAAAGAATCGCCACCGCAACCTGCTGCATTGCGGTGGCGATTGTGAATTGAAACTGGGCGCAATCGGCAAGATCAATTATCTCTTTTTAGACGCGTCAACCACAATATAATGGCTTCCGCCTCTGCTCCACACCCGAAGCAACACACGCGAGGTTTTGACCTGACGGCTTGCCTCAATCGCTTCGTCAGCCGTCTCAACTCGTTTCCGATTAATCTCAAGAATAACATCCCCCGGTCTCAATCCAGCAGCAGCGGCTGCAGAGTCCGGATCAACATTCACCACAAGCGCCCCGCGCACATAATTCGGTATATCAAACTGCCGACGACTCCGCGCATCAATGTCTGCCACCTCAACACCGTCAAGCGGGTCTGCGCCGCCGCGCCTTAAACCGCCGGGTTCACCGGCTTTAGCAAGTCCCTCGGCTGGCAACTCTTCAAGAGTTGCAGTTACCGTCTTTTCCTTACCATCGCGAATTATCTTAATATTGACCTTTGTTCCCGGCGGCGTCTGAGCAACCATCAACCGCAAATGTTTGCTATCAATAACCTTTTTGCCGTTGAATTCAACAATTACATCGCCATCCTTTAACCCTGCTGCCTCGGCGGGGGATTTCGGAGTTACTTCTCCAATAAGCGCGCCGTTCTGGTCACCGAGTTTAAATTCTTTGGCAAGCTCAGGCGTCACAGGCTGAATATACACACCAAGATAGCCTCGTTTTACCTTCCCTTCAGTAATAATCCGCTCCATCACATATCGCGCAAGATTTATCGGAACAGCAAAACCAATCCCTTGATTGCCGCCAGAACGACTCAATATCGCCGTGTTAATACCAACAAGCCTGCCTTCAATATCCACAAGCGCACCACCGGAATTGCCCGGATTGATTGAAGCGTCGGTCTGAATGAAATCCTCATAATCAACAATCCCCATACCGCCTCTGCCTTTTGCGCTTACAATACCCCAGGTAACCGTTTGCCCAACCCCAAACGGATTCCCGATCGCAAGCACAACGTCGCCAACCTCAAGCTTATCGCTGTCGCCAATCGTTATCGCAGGCAATTTGCCGCCATCAACCTTTATTACCGCAATATCAGTTTGCGGGTCGGTGCCAACTATCTTTGCGTCAAGCACTGTCTTTTCATCCGCAAGCGCAACCTTGATCTCATCCGCCCCATCAACAACGTGATTATTCGTCAAAATATAACCATCCTCGCTCACAATCACGCCAGAACCTAAACTCTGTTCTCGTCGCTCGCGCGGTATCCTGTCCAGGTCCCCCGGTAGACCAAAGAAATACCTGAACATCGGGTCGTTAAACAACGGCGATAGCCGCTCGTCCATCCGCACCTTTTTGGTGCTGTAGATGTTGACAACGCTCGGTGCAGCCTTCTTGACTATCGGCGCAAAGGTCGTCATCGGAGGCGCGTTCTTGCCAGCAGGTTGCGTATCAATATGCAACTTCGGCATCGGCGCCCCATTCGCAATACCTAAAATCGCAAAATAAAAAACCGTTGCCGCAACTCCATTTGCCAATTTTAATGCCCGTTTCATATCCTCACCTCTTTAGTTTAACTTTTACTCCATTACATCCACTCACTCTCTACTACTTTTGCAGGACTCCGTCCTGTCCCTACACAAATTTTGACAGGACAAAATTAAAAATGTTGAAGACAAATTTTAAATCGGCGTGCCCGAAAATAAATTGGCAATGCCTTTACTACTTGAATCTATCTCATTGCCTAAAAAGCCGTAAGCGCCTGTTCCTATAACCGACTTTTTATCGCCGCGCCCCTGATTACCCTGCCTCTGGCTCATCATCGCCTCGCAGTAATATGCAAGAAACCGAACCCAAAATACCCCTTTTTTAACCCCTCCTTTTGCACTACTGCGGCTTTTACGCCGTTTTGACCTGCTGTGTTAAGGCTACAAAAGTAGCCGCGCCGCAACTTTGTGACTTTAAATCACACCTAATCAAAGAAACCAACACTGTGAGTCACCGCCCAACATTATTAAGACAGGTCTTCATAGTTTAACTACCTATTCCCACCCACCACCCCATAATGATTCTGTCCCGCCCGCTGCTTTTAAGAATGGTCAGAATCCCCCTTAATAACCATTGTATTTTATTGCATAATATAGTTAAATTTTATGAAATATTACCGTTTAATAAAAGGATCGCCATTATGGCAGAACAAGAAATAATGGCTGTTAATCAGGTGGCTGAATACCTCTACACCGTCTATAAACCTGTTAACACGGGCATAATCTCGTCAATCAAAATCGCTGGTCAATGGCGGTTTAAAAAAGATATAATAGATAGGTGGATAACCAGAGAACCTTTGGAAAAAATAACACAACATTAAATCTTCTACAAAGAAAAAAGGAAAGGTAACTTATGAATAAAGAAATGAAAAATCCAGAAGCAACTCATAACTTACCTGACAATGAGCCGCTACCTTTAGATTTGACATTCATAGTAAATGAAAAGGGTAAAACGCTAAAAAATAGATTTGAACAGCTGATAAAAGATTGTAAGTTCTTTGATTGTCTGGTTGCGTATTTTTATATAAGCGGATTTCATACAGTCTATAAACCATTACAAAAAACCGAGCAGATAAGAATCCTGATAGGAATTGGAACGACTCAAGATACATACGAGTTAATAACAACCGCAAAAGACAATCCTCAACCACAACTATTTTCGCATTCAACAACTAAACAAATAATTGAAAATATAGTGGCGTATGACCTCTCTGAGTCTGAAGACAACCTGAATATTGAACAGGGTGTCCAGATGTTTATTGAATGGATAAAAAAGGGGAAACTTCAAATAAGAGCTTATCCATCCAGAAATCTCCACGCAAAAATTTACATTATGACTTTTAAGGAAGGCGATAGAGACATAGGTAGAGTCATCACCGGTTCAAGCAATTTTACTCAGGCTGGGCTTGAAGATAACCTTGAGTTTAATGTGGAACTGAAAAATCATTCTGATTATGAGTTTGCAAAACAAAAATTTGAACAATTATGGAAAAATGCTGTGGATGTCAGCGAAAAATACATCCAGACGATCCAGGAAAAAACCTGGCTTAACCAGAACATTACCCCATACGAACTTTATCTCAAATTTTTATATGAGTATTTTAAGGATGAATTATCAAGAACTGATGAGGTTTTTACAAAATATTTACCAATTAATTTTAAACGGTTTGAATATCAAGAACAGGCGGTTTTGAACGCAAAGAAAATATTGGAAGAATACGGCGGAGTTTTTATTTCCGATGTGGTTGGTCTTGGCAAAACTTATGTCGCAACAATGCTTGCAGGTCAACTTGACGGAAGAACTATGGTTATAGCGCCGCCATCGCTTTTGAACAAAAAAAATCCCGGCTCCTGGCCTAATGCCTTTGCCGATTTTCATATCCCGGCGGAATTCATTTCCATCGGAAAACTTGAGGATGCCATACGGGAAACAGAATTGAGAGAATATAAAAATATAATTATAGATGAATCGCACCGCTTTAGAAATGAATCCACTATTAGCTACGAAAAAATCGCCGAAATATGCCGCGGAAAAAGAATCATCCTGGTATCTGCCACGCCTTTTAACAACTCGCCATCAGATATCCTCGCACAGATTAAACTATTCCAGAACGTTCACAAAAGCCTAATCCCCGGACTCCCCGACCTTAATAGTTTCTTTAATCTAATGACCGCAAAAGTAAATAATATCAACCGCCAGAAAGATTATAATCAATATCTTGAAGTCACAAGGCAGTGCGCAAAAGAAATCAGAAATAGAGTCTTAAAATACATTATGGTGCGAAGGACAAGGTCCGAAATTGAAAAATACTTTGCTGAGGACTTAAAGAAAAATAATGTCAAATTCCCGGAAATAGAAGACCCGAAGCCCTTTTATTATCAACTCAATGATGAAGAAGATAAAATCTTTATGCAAACCATTGAGTTAATCACCAGAAAATTCAAGTACGCCCGTTATACACCCTTGCTTTATTTAAAAAGCCCAATCCCCATACTTCAACAGCAAGCACAGAAAAATATGGGCGGATTTATGAAAGTCCTCCTCGTAAAACGTCTCGAAAGCAGCGTTTACGCCTTCAGAAAAAGCATTGATAGATTTATTCACTCCTACGAGATGTTCATCACCCAATACGAAAACGGAAATGTATATATTAGCAAAGATTATATAAACAAAATTTTTGAACTTCTGGAACAGGGCAATGATGATGCGGTTCAACAACTCATTGATGAAGGAAAAGCAGAAAAATACGCCAGCTCAGATTTTAAACCTGAATTTGAACAGCTCCTCAAAAACGACCTCCAGACTTTAATCCAGATAAAATCAATGTGGCAATCCATAAATAGAGACCCAAAACTTGAAACCTTGCTAAATAACCTGAAAAATCATCCCGTTTTAAAAAACAAAAAATTAATCATATTTACAGAATCAAAAGAAACCGCCGAATATCTGGAAAACAAAATAAATAGTTCGCTCGGACTCAACACCGCCATAAGTTTCTCAGGCGACTCTCCAGAACATTTGCGAGATGTCATTGTGGAAAATTTCGACGCACGGGAAATTAATCAGAAAGATGATTACAAAATCCTTATCTCAACAGATATCCTTTCCGAAGGCGTTAACCTCCACAGGTCAAATATCGTAATCAATTACGACATTCCCTGGAACCCCACAAGGCTGATGCAAAGAATCGGCAGAATTAACCGCATAGATACATCATTTGATAAAATCTACACCTTTAACTTCTTCCCGACAACACAATCCGATTCCGAAATTGAACTCACAAACATCGCCCGCTCAAAAATTGAAACCTTTTTAACCCTGCTCGGCGGCGATTCCTCTATCCTTACCGAAGGCGAACCGGTCACCTCTCACGAGCTCTTTGACAGGTTGCTCTCAAAGAAAACACTTATGGACGACGAGGATGAAGAGAGCGAATTAAAATATTTGCGAATCATTGAAAATATCAGAGATAACAATCCTGATCTTTTTGACAAAATCAAAAATCTCCCAAAAAAGGCGCGCTCCGCAAAACCACTTTCCGATACCACCAAAAATATCGCTCAACCGAATTCTTTAACCACCTTCTTCAGAAAAGGCAGGTTGATGAAGTTCTTTTTATCAGACAAAAAAAACACCGTTGAACTTGATTTCTTATCCGCCGTAAAAATTCTGGAAAGTTCTCCAGCCGACAACCGAACAAAGCTCCCTTTAGAAGACTACTATCAACTCCTCATTAAAAACAAAGACGCCTTCTTCAACGCCACTCTGGAAGAAACTATAACAACCCAGACCAGGAGACGGGCACCCGGCGAAAGAGAACTTCTCAAAATCCTCAAAGCAACCCAGAAAAATAGCAAACAGCTAACAGATGCTCAGGAGAATTACCTCAGCAATTTGATAAGCCGCATTGAAGAAGGTTCTTTACCCAAACAAACAGTGAAAAATACCCTGAATCAATTAACCTCCCTCAAACAGGATATTACGAATCCGTTAAAAGTTATCGCAACACTCCAGAAAATAATCTCCCCGGCTTTCCTCAAAAGCCACTACGCAGACTTCACCGCCACAACCGAAAACAAAAGAGAAATAATAC
>JBAMMJ010000178.1:0-2704 GCA_039793825.1 Verrucomicrobiota bacterium
AGCCCACAGTATCGTAACCCTTTCAAAAATGAGGTTGTATTTTGACCGATTATGGCGCCAACAGTTGAGTTCAATGTTAATGATTTAGGTATTTTAAAACAGAATAACTTAAATTATTCTATCCACAGACAGGATGTATCTATGAACATAATATCAAGACCAACACCAATTAAAATTAATATCGGTTTAAAATGAAAAACCTTGTCTTTGTTTGTGGTGCCGACACTGGTGCAGGTAAAACAGTGATTACCGCGCTTTTGACAGGATACGCGCGGCAAAATGGCATTGATGCAGTTGCCCTGAAGCCGTTCTGCTCCGGGTCCAGAGAAGATGTTAATTTTCTGCAGTTGTTTCAACAATCTTGTTTGCCTGACGATACGATAAATCCGTGGTTTTTTCAAAAACCGCTTGCTCCATATGCCGCCATTAAAATAAAGACATCTAAAAACATTTTTAAGCGGCCATTAAACATTGACTCAATAATTGGCTATTTAGGAGAAATTTGCCATCAGCACAAAATTGTTTTTGTTGAAGGAATTGGCGGTTTAATGGTGCCGCTGATGAAAAATTTTTTGTTCATTGACCTGATTTCCAGATGCGGAGCGCCGGCAATATTGGTTTCAAAAAACAGGCTCGGAACTATAAATCACACCCTTTTGAGTGTGAATATTTTAAAATATTATGGCATAAAATGTCGTTGCATTGTGTTAATGAATGAAGAAAAACCGGATTTGTCGGCGAGGACCAATAGCGATATCATCGCAGAATTTTCAGGCGAAATTGAGGTATTTGAAATTCCGTTTTTGAGAGATAAAAGTCCTGATATTTGTCAAGAAAAAAAAGTTGCAAAAAAATTAAAAAAAATACTTGCACTGTTTTAAAAATTGTATAAATTCTTACCCGCTCTTTTGAAATAGACTGGGGAATGAATCGGAGCGGTTGTTAATAAGAAGTGAATAAAAAAAATTAAAAAATAGTTGACAACAACCGCAGATAGAAATAAATTAGAGGCGAAATTGAAAATTAACTGAATGAAATTCGGTTAAGATTTGACAACCGAATGAGAAATTGTATTCTCTAATAAGGAAAGAGGAAAAAGAAGATTTTAAGACCGAAAGGTCTGATGTTCTTTGAAAATTGGATTGTGCGACAAGTAAGAGCCCCTTTAGGGCTTACTGCTGAAAGGCGGTAAGTCATAAAGAGTTTAACAGATTGCGGCGTTTGGTCATACCCTGACCAAACGGGAATCAAACCAAAGATTTTAAAAATCTACGGAGAGTTTGATTCTGGCTCAGAACGAACGCTGGCGGCGTGGATAAGACATGCAAGTCGGGCGGTCATCATCTTGCAGCAATGTAGGGTGATGATAGCGGCGCACGGGTGAGTAACACGTGGGTAACCTACCCTAAAGACTGGGATAATCCCGCGAAAGCGGGACTAATACCGGATGTGATTTCTCAGAGGTTCTCTGGGAAATCAAAGCTGGGGACCGAAAGGCCTAGCGCTTTAGGATGGGCCCGCGTCCTATCAGCTAGTTGGTGAGGTAATGGCTCACCAAGGCTAAGACGGGTAGCTGGTCTGAGAGGACGACCAGCCACACTGGGACTGAGACACGGCCCAGACACCTACGGGTGGCAGCAGTCGAGAATTTTTCACAATGGGCGAAAGCCTGATGGAGCGACGCCGCGTGGGGGATGAAGGGCTTCGGCTCGTAAACCCCTGTCAGTCGTGACCAAAGCCTTTTACCTAACAAGTAAAAGGTTTGATGGTAGCGACAGAGGAAGGGACGGCTAACTCTGTGCCAGCAGCCGCGGTAAGACAGAGGTCCCAAGCGTTGTTCGGATTCACTGGGCGTAAAGGGTGCGTAGGCGGTAGGGTAAGTCCGATGTGAAATCCCGGGGCTCAACCCCGGAATTGCATTGGAAACTATCCTGCTAGAGGGTTGGAGAGGGGACTGGAATTCTCGGTGTAGCAGTGAAATGCGTAGATATCGAGAAGAACACCGGTGGCGAAGGCGAGTCCCTGGACAACTCCTGACGCTGAGGCACGAAAGCTAGGGGAGCAAACAGGATTAGATACCCTGGTAGTCCTAGCCGTAACAAGCGGTGGAGTATGTGGTTTAATTCGATGCAACGCGAAGAACCTTACCTGGCCTTGACATGCACGTGGTAGGAGCCCGAAAGGGTAACGACCCCGCAAGGGGAGCGTGCACAGGTGCTGCATGGCTGTCGTCAGCTCGTGTCGTGAGATGTTGGGTTAAGTCCCGCAACGAGCGCAACCCTCGTGTCCTGTTGCGACCCGACTAAAAGTTCGGGGCACTCTGGACAGACTGCCTCACTTAAATGAGGAGGAAGGTGGGGATGACGTCAAGTCAGGATGGCCCTTATGGCCAGGGCTGCACACGTACTACAATGCCCGGTACAATGGGAAGCGATACCGTAAGGTGGAGCAAATCCCCAAAAACCGGGCCCAGTTCAGATTGTCGTCTGCAACTCGACGGCATGAAGCCGGAATCGCTAGTAATGGCGCATCAGCTACGGCGCCGTGAATACGTTCCCAGGCCTTGTACACACCGCCCGTCACATCACGAAAGCTGGCTGTACCCGAAGTCGCTGAGCCAACCGCAAGGGGGCAGGCGCCGAAGGTATGGCTGGTGATTGGGATGAAGTCGTAACAAGGTAGCCGTAGGGGAACCTGCGGCTGG
>JBAMMJ010000178.1:2714-5827 GCA_039793825.1 Verrucomicrobiota bacterium
GATCACCTCCTTTCTAAGGAGAATCCGGGTACGGGTTAAAAACCGTTACCCAATGGTTGACCGGTTCGGGAGACCGAACTGCTGGGCTCAACGGCTTGTCGCACAATTCAGTTTTTAAAGAGCAAAGCTCTTTGATTAGAACCTTTTAGTTAGTGTGGCGAGACTGGTCCCGACCTGGCGGGCGACCTGCTGAAATGATTTAGAATTGGTGGCTCAGCCCGCGGAAATTTTAAATTATTTGAGTGGGGCTGTAGCTCAGCTGGTAGAGCGGTAGCTTTGCAAGCTATAGGTCGGGAGTTCGAGTCTCCTCAGCTCCACCAATTTCCAAGCGGGCAACGCCCGCCAAGGGCGTGTAGCTCAGTTGGTTAGAGCATGCGCTTGATAAGCGCAGGGTCACTGGTTCAAGTCCAGTCACGCCCACCAGATAACTAAATAGAAGGATTTAACCGGATAACCTTTGTAGGCTCGAGGGTCTACAAAAGGGAGGCTGGTGTGTTCTTTGACAACTGCATAAGGTTAAAGGTATCAGGGCAGATACAGTTCGTCGGGTACCACCGAGAGGTGGAATACTTTGCGATCAAGCTACTAAGGGCTTATGGTGAATGCCTTGGTGCCGGGAGGCGATGAAGGACGCGGCAAACTGCGATAAGCCGCGGGGAGCCGTAAGCAGGCGCTGATCCGCGGATTTCCGAATGGGGAAACCCAATCCGGGTAACACCGGATTATCTACGGAGGAATGCATAGTCCGTAGAGGCGAACGGGGTGAAGTGAAACATCTCAGTAACCCCAGGAAAAGAAAACGAACGTGATTCCGTGAGTAGTGGCGAGCGAAAGCGGAAGAGCCTAAACCGGAGGGATTTATCTCTCCGGGGTTGTGGGGACCCTATGTCTTTAAGGCGCTGGGCAGGTAGAGGGCGAGCTTAATCATCTGGAAAGATGAGCCATAGACCGTGATAGCCGGGTGAGCGAAGTCCGAAGCCGTCCAGAGGGTTACCCGAGTAACGCGATGCACGTGAAACTTCGCGTGAATCTGTCCGGACCACCGGATAAGGCTAAATACTACCCGGCAACCGATAGTGAACTAGTACCGTGAGGGAAAGGTGAAAAGAACCCCTTTTAGGGGAGTGAAATAGAACCTGCAACCATAAGCTTACAAGGTGTAGGAGTCCTGCGCAAGCAGGATGACTGCGTGCCTTTTGCATAATGAGTCCGCGAGTTATTGTCTGTGGCGAGCCTAAGCCGTTCTGCGGCGGAGGCGAAGGGAAACCGAGTGTGAATAGCGCGTTAAGTCGCAGGCAATAGACCCGAAGCGGAGGTGATCTACCCTTGGGCAGGCTGAAGCCTAGGTAACACTAGGTGGAGGGCCGAACTCGTGGATGTTGAAAAATCCTGAGATGACCTGAGGGTAGGAGCGAAAGACTAAACAAACCCCGTGATAGCTGGTTCTCTCCGAAATCGCTTGAGGGCGAGCGTTGTGTAAGTACTCTGCGGAGGTAGAGCACTGAATGGCTTAGGGACCCCACCAGGTTACCGAAACCAATCAAACTCCGAATTCCGCAGATCCCAGTAACACAGCAGTCAGACTGTGGGGGATAAGCTTCATAGTCGAGAGGGCAACAGCCCAGACCGCCAGCTAAGGTGCCGAAATATGGTTAAGTGGAAAGGATGTGACGTTGCTTAGACAGTGAGGATGTTGGCTTAGAGGCAGCCATCATTTAAACAGTGCGTAACAGCTGACTCATCGAGCGATGTCGCGCCGAAAATGATTGGCGATTAAACCATATACCGAAGCTGCGGGTTCGGCAGCGGTACGCCGTTGCCGAGCGGTAGGAGAGCGTGACAAGCGCTGCGAAGCCATTCTGGAAGGAGTGGTGGAGCGCTTGCCAGTGAGAATGCGGACACGAGTAGCGATAAACCGGATGAAAATTCCGGTCGCCGTAAACCCAAGGTTTCCTGGGCCAGGTTCGTCCGCCCAGGGTTAGCCGGGAGCTAAGCTGAGGCCGTAAGGCGTAGGCGATGCACATCAGGTTAAATAATCCTGAGCCGGTTGGGGATTAGGTGGCGATGACGCGGAAAGAAAGGTGATTAGGCAATTGAATGCTGAGCTTAGGCCTCGTGCCGAAGCGCATCACTGGACGATCCGCCGAGAAAAGTCGTCCACTGTGCTTCCCCAATCGCCCGTACTGTAAACCGACACAGGTGGGTGGGTGTAAAAGCACTCAGGCGCGCGAGAGAAACCTCTCTAAGGAACTCGGCAAATTAGCCCCGTAACTTCGGGAGAAGGGGTGCCCGAAGCCGTTGGTGTTGCAGCAATGTGGCACTGGCGGTGGAGGGTCTCAGTAAATTGCGCTTAGCGACTGTTTAACAAAAACACAGCACTCTGCGAAGTCGTGAAGACAACGTATAGGGTGTGACACGTGACCAATGCGGAAAGATGAAGGCACCTTGTTAGCCGCAAGGCGAAGCTCGGTGCTCAAGTCCCCGTGAATGTCGGCCGTAACTATAACGGTCCTAAGGTAGCGAAATTCCTTGTCGGGTAAGTTCCGACCTGCACGAATCGTGTAACGACTGAGCGACTGTCTCGGAGAGGTTCTCGGCGAAACTGTAATGGCGGTGAAGATGCCGCCTGCCCGCAGTAGGACGGAAAGACCCTATGCACCTTTACTGTAAGCTCGTATTGGGTTCTGGCTAACGATGCGTAGCGTAGGTGGGAGACTTTGAAGCGGGGGCTTCGGTTCCCGTGGAGTCGCAATGTGAAACACCACTCTTCGTTAGTTAGGATTCTAACCCTGAATCCTGTCAGCCAGGCAGGGGACAGTGCGAGCGGGTCAGTTTGACTGGGGCGGTTTCCTCCCAAATGGTAACGGAGGAGCGCGAAGCTCGGCTCAGCACGGTTGGCAACCGTGTGTTGAGGGTATGGCTAGAAGCCGGGTTAACTGTGAGACTCACAAGTCGAGCAGGTGCGAAAGCAGGCCCAAATGATCCGGCGGTTCGAATGTGGAATTGCCGTCGCTCATCGGACAAAAGGTACGCTAGGGATAACAGGCTGATCGGGCCCAAGAGTTCACATCGACGGCCCGGTTTGGCACCTCGATGTCGGCTCATCGCATCCT
>JBAMMJ010000178.1:5837-21597 GCA_039793825.1 Verrucomicrobiota bacterium
TGAGCCGACATCGAGGTGCCAAACCTTCCCGTCGGCTCATCGCATCCTGGGGCTGGAGAAGGTCCCAAGGGTCCGTCTGTTCGCCGGTTAAAGCGGTACGCGAGCTGGGTTCAGAACGTCGTGAGACAGTTCGGTCCTTATCCACTGTGGGCGTAGGAAACTTGAGGGGTTCCTTCTCTAGTACGAGAGGACCGAGAAGGACGCACTTCTGGTGTGGCAGTTGTCCCGTCAGGGGCAGCGCTGCGTAGCCATGTGCGGAAGAGATAAGCGCTGAAAGCATCTAAGCGCCAAGCTCTCCCCAAGATTAGGTTTCCCTGCTGCTTCGGCAGCATAAGACCCCAGGCAGACTACCTGGTTGATAGGCCGGGCGTGTAAGCGCAGCAATGCGTTTAGCGGACCGGTACTAATAGGTCGAAGGCTTGATCGCTTGAATTTCTAAAATTTAAGCGATTTTTTACCTGCGAAATGTATCATAAGGCTCTGAGCCACCTTGTGCAGTTGTCAGCGAATCACAGCCTCCTTTGTAAAAATATCCGGGATGCTCTTTGTAAAATTTTGCTAACACAGCAAACAGATTTTTTGGTGGCCATAAAGCTGTGGACCGACCCGTTCCCATTCCGAACACGGCCGTCAAACGCAGCATTGCCGATGGTAGTGGTTGTATAGCTTCCGCGAGAGTAGGTTGCCGCCAAAATTATAATTGATAAGCCGAACGAGCCAGTAATCGTTCGGCTTTTTATTTCTATCCCTCCAGATTCACCGCGCTCCAAAATAATCTAAACTCTCAAATTCAAAATCAGGTTATCCTTTTTGTTCATAATCCCTTAAAATGTTGTCTCATTTAAATAGCGACTAAAGAAAGTTGTTAAACCTCAGGCACAACAGGCAACGTCTCAAAAGGTTTATTTATCCATTCCAATAATTTCCTGTATTTAAAGAAATTATGCCTCAATAAAACCACAATATTTGCCGATGACTGGTCAGAAAAACTAAACTGTTGGGATAAGAAAGAGAATAACTTTTTGGGGTGCTGTGGCAAGGCTACGAAGTAGCCGCACCACTTTGGAGTGCGGTGGCAGTGACGCCGCTTTGTGATATCGGATGTCAGATAATCAAAAGAATAAATACCAAATCTTATGAAATAGTCTAATTTCTGGTTTTTGTATTTTTTCTCAAGGTAAAAGTCAAATAATCAAAGAAATAAATGTCCAACCCTGAAGTGTTTGAATAAGAATAGAATTAAAAAAGATTTAATTCATCTGGATTGTGTTTTTTGTGAAGGTAAGTGGCTTTCTGACCTCACAAAGTGGTGTTGCGTTCGCGTCCGCTCACTTAACACCGCACTCCATACAACCGCACTAAAACATTTTTAATCAATTATTTCGCAAAGATATGACCTGAGCATAATCTTAAACTTAATCCGGAATTCCATCATAACTAATCCAAAAATCTTTATTTTCCTGCTTGCTAACTTGCTCTGAATTTTGTGGAACTGTTTGTGGTTTTTGCGCAGGAGACTCTTCAAGAGTTTTATTAGAATCCACTCTCTCTTTGCGCTGAACCGCCGCCTCCAAACGCTCAGCCTGCTCGGTGCCGGTTTGAGAAGAATCCAATTGCCCCAATTCGCCCCGCAAACCCTTTTGTTTCCATTTCTGAACCGCTGTTTTAAGGATATGCTCAATCTGGTTATTCACACTTCTTGAATCTTCGTCAGCCCACAGGCAGATATCATTCCAGAGAGAATGTTCTATTCTAAGGAGGAATCGTTTTTTTGTTTCATATCGCATAGATCAAAATGATATTATTTTGATATCTATTTGTCAAAACAAATACGGCTGATAATTTTTTTAACTTTGCCTATCTTTGTAGAGAGCTAACGAACTTTGACATCCGGTCCATCGCAATTTCAATTTTTTCAAGCGATGTTGCAAAACAACATCGGATAAAACCTTCGCCGCTTTTGCCGAAGGCGTCGCCCGGCACAGCGGCTACTTTTTGTTCTTTCAACAGTCTGACGGCAAATTCTTTTGAGGAGAGGCCAGTATGAGCGATGGAAGGGAAGGCGTAGAAGGAGCCTCGCGGTAGATGGCATTTTAAACCCATTTCGTTTAAGGCGTTAACGATATAGTTCCGACGAATTCGGTATTGTTCTCTCATCTCGCGCATAGCAATTTCGCCATTTTGTATGGCTTCTATAGCCGCTTCCTGACTTATTATGCTTGCGCAGAGCATTGAATATTGATGAACCTTCATCATAGCCTCAATTAGTTCAGTCGGTCCGCAGGCATAACCGAGTCTGAATCCGGTCATAGCATAAGCCTTTGAGAAACCGTGCAGAAAGATTGTGCGTTCCGCCATACCGGGGAGAGAAGCAATGCTGACGTGGTCGCCTTCAAAGGTTAATTCGGAATAGATTTCGTCGGTAATGACGACAAGGTTATGTTTTATAGCGAGCTGTGCGATTTTGCTTAATTCCTCGCGCGTCATTGTGCCGCCTGTGGGATTTGTTGGGAAGTTAAGGACTAAAATTTTTGAACGCGGGGTAATTTGTTTTTCTATATCTTCTGCGCTCAGGGAGAAGTTTTTTTCTGGTGAACAGGAGACCGGTTTAGGAACGCCGTGGGTCATCACGATTGAAGGGGAATAGCTTACATAACAGGGCTCGTGATAAAGGACTTCGTCGCCCGGATTAACGAGGGCGCGCAGGGCAATGTCAAGGGCTTCGCTTACGCCTACGGTTATCAATATCTGGTTTTTAGGGTTGTAATATACGCCGAAATGTTTTGCGATATGGGCTGAAAGCGCTTCGCGTAGTTTCATCAAGCCGAGGTTGGAGGTGTAGCTTGTTTTTCCTTTTTCAAGGGCGTAGATTGCGGCTTCTCTGATATGCCAGGGTGTGACGAAATCTGGTTCGCCGATGCCGAGCGAGATGACATCGTCCATTCCCTGAACAAGTTCAAAAAAGTCGCGGATACCGCTTCGCGGGATATTTTTCAGGTGCTCCGCTATAAAATTTGATGGATTAAAATTTGTCGGCATAAAACGCAAGTATTGGTTTGACTTATAATACTTTTGAACGACGAGGACAAGAAGTTCTTAATTTAAGCGGCTGCTTTATTTTCTTTGGAGTTGATGAGTGGTTTGGATTCGCCGGTGACGACCTGACGGGTGATTTTTACGCCGCAGATGTTCTTATTTGTCGGGACTTCATACATAACATCAAGCATCAATTTTTCCAGAATACTTCGCAAGGCGCGGGCGCCGGTGCCTTTTTTAATTGCCAGTGCGGCGAGTTCGTGGAGGGCATCTGGAGTAAATTCAAGTTTGACGCCTTCCATTTCCATAAGCTTGATGTATTGAGATGTGAGGGCGTTTTTGGGTTCTGTGAGGATAGAAACAAGTTGTTCCTGGGTTAATTCGTCAAGCACAGTTACCACCGGGAGGCGTCCGATAAATTCCGGTATGAAACCAAAAGTAAGGAGGTCTTCTGGCTCTACAAGGTGCATAAGTTGTTTGCGTTCAAGGAGGGCTTCTTCAATGTTCTGGCTTGAAGCCGCAAAGCCAAGAATGCGGTTGCCGAGTCGGCGTTGAATTATTTTGTCAAGCCCGACAAACGCGCCCCCGCAGATGAACAGGATGTTAGTTGTATCAACCTTTATATATTCCTGCTGGGGGTGTTTGCGTCCGCCTTGAGGAGGCACATTGCAGATTGTGCCTTCAAGGATTTTTAGCAAAGCCTGCTGGACGCCTTCTCCGGAGACATCGCGGGTGATAGAGACGTTCTCGGTTTTGCGGGCGATTTTATCTATTTCATCAATGTAAACTATGCCGCGCTGGGCGCGTTCAATGTCAAAATCGGCGTTTTGCAGCAGTCGGAGGATAATATTTTCAACATCCTCGCCGACGTAGCCGGCTTCTGTCAGGGTTGTGGCGTCGGAGATGGCAAATGGGACATCAAGGAATTTTGCCAGCGTGCGGGCGAGGAGGGTTTTCCCTGAACCGGTAGGTCCTATCAGGAGGATGTTACTTTTTTCAATTTCAATATCTTTGTCTTTTTGTTTTGATTTGTCATCGGACTGTTCTTGCGGTAGAGACTTATGGAGCAATCTCTTGTAATGGTTGTGGACAGCGACTGCGAGGACTTTTTTTGCGTGTTCCTGTCCTATGCAATATTCGTCAAGGTGGGCTTTGATCTCTGTCGGTTTTGGGACTTTGAATTTGGTTGCGGCTTTTTTTGCGTCTTCTGCGAGTTCTTTATCAATTACGGCTTTACAGATATCCACGCAGGCGTCGCAAATATAAACGCCCGGTCCCTGGACTAGTTTGCGGACTTCTGCGCGGGACCGACCGCAGAAGCTGCACATTGTTAAATTTGATGGGCGCGCCATTTAGAGGTTAACCTTTCTTTTCGGCTGGAACCGCGATTTCTTTTCGTGACACAACGACCTGGTCAACCAAACCGTATTCTTTTGCCTCTTCGGCGGACATAAAGCGGTCGCGGTCGGTGTCGCGGGCGATTTCTTCAACGGAGTGACCGGTGTGTTTGGCTAAAATTTCGTTGAGTCGGTCTTTTAATCTTAATATTTCTCTTGCCTGAATGCTGATGTCAGTTGCCTGTCCCTGAACGCCGCCCCAGGGTTGATGGATGAGAATTCTGGCGTTAGGAAGCGCAAACCGCTTGCCTTTTGTGCCTGCGGCAAGCAGCACCGCGCCCATACTTGCGGCTTGACCGATGCAATAGGTGTTAACGTCGCAGGTAACAAACTGCAACGTGTCGTAGATTGCGAGCCCTGCTGTAACGCTGCCCCCGGGGGAATTGATGTAAAGATGGATATCCTTCTTTGGATCGGTCATCTGGAGAAACAGCAACTGCGCGATGATAAGGTTTGCGACGGTGTCGTCAATCGGCGTTCCGAGAATGACAATTCGGTCGACAAGCAGCCGGGAATAGATATCGTAACCGCGTTCGCCGCGCCCGGTCTGCTCTACAACCATTGGAACGAGCAGGTTGTTGTTCACTTCAAGATTCTTTATGTTATTTTTCGTATTCATTTTTCAAAAAACTAACTGACAACTATCGGCGCGTCAAGAATAGCCAATAAGATTGGTTTGATTACTCCGCGCCTGTTAAACTCTGGCAGATTGTCGCAACCTCCGCGAAATATCTGCCCTTCAAAATATACATATAACATTTATCGCCTGTTCTGCCAAATTAAAGTTGCGAAAGACGCACACATTTTAGTTCGCAAACGGTCAATTTATTACGCCAGAAATAGAGGTTGAAACTTTATTCAATTAAATTATATTATATATTATATTATATATTATAAAATGAACTTGTTGCTTTATAGTAGTTTGGAACAAGATACCGAGTTTTGCCAGTTATTTTTAGATAGTCTTCCGGAAAAATCTAATATTGACACCGTAACGAATTATAAGTCATTTGAATCGGCGGTTAATAATAAGAAATATGAAGCGATATTATTGGAGTTGAAATCTCCTGAGACAGACGGACCGGCGTTTGTCTTGATTGCTAAAAGGGCACAACCAACTACGCCGATCATCGTGATTGCAGAAAGATTAACCAATGAAGAACCGATAGTAAATCTTGTTAAAATAGGGGCTAAAGATTTTGTTGTTAAAACAAATCTTAAAAGATTAACAATAGCTGTAGAAAAGGCAATTGAAGAGGCGCGGATTGAAAAGGAGATAAGAGAAGAAAACGAATATATTCGTCAAAAATTTGAAGAGTATAGCTTAATATTTGAAAATTCACCGATGGGAATATGCCTTGTTTCGGCAGAGGGAAAGGTTTTAGATGCAAATCCGGCGATGTGTCAGATGTTAGGCTATTCAAGAGACGAACTGCTTTATAAACATTTTTTAGATTTTACATATCCTGATGATGTTGAGAAAAGCAATGAATTTGTTAGACAGATAATTTCAGGGGAACGAGATGGCGGGGTGCTGGAAAAACGTTACCGGCATAAAGCCGGGCATATAATTTGGGCATTGCTTACAACAAAATTAATTAGAGACGATAATGGGGAGCCAAAATATTTCGTCACGCAGATAAAAGACATTTCCGAGCGTGTGGCGAGAGAGATTAAACTTCAAATTCAAGCAGAGATTATAAATGCAGTTGATGCGGCAATCATAGTGACAAACGACTGTTGCGAGATAAAATTTTGGAGCAAAGGGGCAGAGAAAAATCTGGGTTGGACTGCCGATGAAGTCGCTGAACAAAAGATTATGGAACTTGGAATTTTTAACAGTGAAACCTGCGCTAAAATTAATTCAATCCTGAAAGAGCAAGGAAGTTATAAGGACGAATTAAATATCGTGACAAAATCCAACCAATCAAAAATATTTGCGTCTCTTTTTACACATACCAGATCATTTTTTGATGAGAATGGGCGAGTAGTAATTGTTTTAATTGACATAACAGAGAAAAAGAATGCAGAGCAAAAACTAATGCATGCGCAAAGGGTTGAAACAATCGGCATGCTTGCAGGCGGGATTGCTCACGATTTAAATAATTCTCTGACACCGATAAAAATGGGCATAGAGATGCTGCAACAGAAACAATTGGATGAAGATGATTCCAGATTACTGGCTGCGATGGAGAAAAGCGTAAATAGAAGTATATCAATATTGGGTCAAATCCTCGCATTCGGCAGGGAAACCGCCCAGGTGAAAACGGCGATTAATTTAAATTATTTAATATCTGAAATAAAAAACGTTATTAATGTAACCTTTCCTGACAATATAAATTTGCAAGTTATAAAGGGACAAAACCTCTGGGACGTGGTTGCTAACAAGACACAACTGTATCAGGTTTTACTGAACCTTTGTGTCAACGCCCGCGACGCAATGCCGCAGGGCGGCGTTTTAACAATAAAAACCGCCAATGTAAAATTAAGTCAGGAATCTCTTAATATAATTCCGGGAGCGAAGCCCGGAAATTATGTTTTGGTGAGCGTTTCTGACACCGGGAGTGGAATTTCGCAAGAGATTCTGGATAAGATTTTTGACCCATTTTTTACAACTAAAGAAAGCGGAAAAGGAACCGGGCTTGGTTTGTATATAGTAAAGAATGTAGTTAAGGAATGCGGCGGGTTCATTAATGTTTCATCCTCGCAAGGGGAAGGAACAACATTTGAGATTTATCTTCCTGCCGAGACCAAAATAACAAGTCAACAGGAAAAGACGGACGAACTGAGATCGCTGCCACGAGGGAACGGTGAGACGATTCTTCTTGTTGACGATAATGAATCATTGCGTGTAGTGACGCGCACGATGCTGGAGAGTTATGGATACAAGGTTGTTGAGGCAGTTGATGGCGCAGATGCGATTGCAAAATTTATAGACAATAGAGATAAAATAAGATTGATCATAATGGATATGTCAATGCCCATTATGGACGGACCGTCGGCGATAAAAGTAATCCGCAAACTTGATAAACATATTTCTATAATTGCCGCCTCGGCAATATCATCTCCGTCTTTAAAACTTAACGTGGAAGAGGATAAAATCTTTGCGGTAATGCAAAAGCCATTTGTTTTAAAAGAATTGCTTGTGGCTATATCAACGGCATTAAAATCTGAATCGTAAATAATCCAGCATAGACCACTTATTTTGCATTTTAATTGACTGATGGCGATAAGTATTGCCGCCGCTACCGTTTAACCCCATATTTAGATTTGACTTGAAATAGAACAGGGAAAGAGTTTTTAAAAAGTGAAACTTTTTCGCGCCTGTTAATGATTGGGATAATTATCAATTCTGCCAGATTAAAGTTGCGAATATTGCGCTGATGGATAATTTGATAGGTATGCGGATAAAAAGAGATATTTTTTTTAAAGCAAGAGTGAACGAACCAAAGCTGCCTGCTGGTTTATCATTTTTAAAACCTTTCAAATTGAACAGTATGTATATTGTAATTCTGGCAATAACGTTTTTGAGTTCATTGATTGTTTTTGCGCAGCAGGAAAAGAAAGAGGCTCGGATTCTCATCGTAACAGGCAATGATTATCCCGGACACGAATGGAAGAAAACGACACCTGCGCTGACAAATTTATTATCGCAGGATAAGCGGCTTAAAATTGAAGTTCTTTACGATCCGAATAAATTGGGAGAAGTTGACCTGAAGCGGTTTGACGCGGTTATTTTGCATTTTATGAACTGGGAGACTACCTCGCCGCCGATAGAGGCACGGGCAAACTTGCAAAATTCTGTAAAAGAGGGAAAAGGACTGATGCTGATACACTTTGCGTGCGGGGCGTGGCAGGATTGGAAGGAGTTTCGGCAGATTGCCGGGCGGGTCTGGAATCCGAAGTTTCGTCCACACGACCCGCGTGGAGTATTTTTAGTTGAGATAACCGATAGAGAACACCCGATTACACGCGGTTTAAAAGATTTTCAAACCGATGATGAACTTTATACCTGTCTTGATGGGGAGCGTCCGGTCCATATCATAGCGAAAGCAAAATCAAAAGTTGATGGCAAGGATTATCCGATGGCGTTTGTGTTTGAGTATGGACGTGGGCGTGTGTTTCATACGGTATTAGGGCACGATGTAAAGGCAATAACGAACTCTGCGGTGCCTGAATTGTTCAGACGCGGTTGCGCGTGGGTTGCTGGTTTGGACCCGGATTTAAACTAAATCAAGAATTGAGGGTAAGACGATGCACGACAATATAGCGCAGAAAAAATTGATGCACGACAAACAGAACGAGCCTGATTTTAGAGAGATACCGATATACAAGGTTGGCGTTCGGGGATTGAAATATCCGATTCAAATACTTGATAAGGCTTATGCGGTTCAGGATACTGTGGCAACAATCGGGATGTTTGTAGACCTGCCGAAAGAATTCAAGGGAACGCATATGAGCCGATTTATAGAGGTTCTCAATTCTCACGGCAGAATAATGCACGTTGACAATATCCCGGATATTTTGCGCCAGATGCAAAAGAAACTAAAAGCGGAAACCGCGCATATTGAAATTGAGTTTCCTTATTTTATTACTAAAAAGGCGCCGGTATCCCAGCAGGAGAGCATTGTAGATTACATAGCGCGATTTGACGCGACTGCTTGCGGCTCGGACATTGATTTTGTGCTAACGGTAAAGGTGAATGTTACAACACTATGTCCCTGTTCAAAGGCAATCAGCGATTACGGGGCTCACAACCAGCGCGGCACCGTAACGGTTCAGGTTAGATATTTGAAAACGATATGGATAGAAGATTTGATAGCGATCGTTGAGAGCAGCGCAAGTTGCGAGCTTTATTCTTTGCTTAAAAGAGAGGACGAAAAGTTTGTCACTGAACGCGCCTACAGGAATCCGGTATTTGTTGAAGACCTTGTGCGGAATGTGGGGGTTAAATTGAAGGCGCATCCTGATGTTACCTGGTTTAAAGTGGAGGCAGAAAACTACGAAAGCATCCATAATCACAATGCCTACGCCTGCATTGAGAGAGAGAATTATCATCCTCATACAAAACCCAAAAAAGGCGAGGTTGCATAAGTGAAGAAAGAAAGCTCCAGTATGAAATATTTCGGGTCGGTAGAGTGAGTGCAGTCGTAGTAACAACAATAAGACTGTAGTGAATTTTTGCTATTTAAAAAGAGATTTTTGCAAGTTTTTATTTATTTGACTTAAATATTGGCTTAACTGAGTTCAGGGCGGCGACTGTGAAGATGATTGGGTATAGTTCCTCGTAATACCATAGGCGGGCAAAATAAAATCCGATAGGCGACGGTGTTTTCCATTCGCCGGAGTGGACTTTTTCAATCAACCAGTTTGCGCCGAGAAGGCAGGCGCGGGTAATTTTGTCGCGCAATTCCTGTTCGCAAAATGGGATGAAATAGCATCTGCCTAAAGCCTCAAGGGCAAGCGCGGTTTCCTCAATTGATGGTGGCGAGTTCTTGAATCCGCCCCAGCTGCCGTCGTTGTTCTGCGAATCAATAAGGTAATTGACGGCTTTTTCTGCCGCCACTGCCGCTTTATCGCCCGCGGTTCTAAGCATTTGTTGGAGGGCGAGCAGGACGCGGGAGGTTCCGTAGACAGGATTTCTCTCGTAACGTTCAAATTGGTTTCCGAACCAGAGCGGTTGCCAGTAGCCCTGATGAGATTGTGTGGAGAGGAGAAATTCAACGGCTTTTTTAATTTTTTCCTGCAATTTATTTCCGTCCTGAGCGGGAATAAATGGCAAATAGGCGGAAATGGCTCTAATGGCGTGGGCTGTGAGGTCTGCGCCGCTTTGGTCAAAAGGGAGGTGTCCCCAGCCACGGCAGAAGGTTGGTATGCCGCCGTCTTTATTTTGCAAGCCGATGAGCCAGTTGATGCCGGCGATGGCTGATTTGATTGGGTTAATGGTGTCGGGTACAGATTGATATAGCGGGCTATTGTTGTGGTTTGAAGGGCGGCTTTGCTGGTAAGAGATTTTTGGCATTAATCGGCTTAATGCGATGAGGGCGCCTGAGGTGTCGTCTGAGTCCGGGACGCCACCTGGTAGATTAGTCCATGCCCAACCGCCAGGTGCGGAGTTTGTGTAAGGGTGTTTGTGTTTGAATTGTTGGTTTAAAATCCATTTGAAGAGGAAAGAGATTTCGGATTGGGACAGAGGTGGTTCTTTTGCCGATTGCGGTGTTGCGAACAGGGCGTTTATTGATAGTGTTGTGAGCCAGGTGGCAAGGTCGGTGTCAATTGCCCAGCTGCCATCCGGCCGGGCAGACGTGATTATGAATTTGACCGCGCGGTTGACGACTGGATTTTGGTCTTCGCCTGATGAAACAAGCGCCATAGTTACGAAGGCTGTTAATGGTATTGCCTCAAGGAAGCCGCCGTTTTCGGGCTGGATGTTTGAGACGAGCTGGAGCGTTTTCTTTTTCAGGCTTGAGCGGATTAAGTTTATCAAAAGATTTTTTGACGGAAGTTTTGCGTGGCGCGCCTGACCGATTGCGATCAAAGCCGGGAGTGCATAACTTACGACGGGCATTTTTACCGCTGCAAAAAACTTTTGTGGGAGCGCAGCGAGTTCAAATGGAAGTTGCGGAACACAACGCCAGCCATCTGTATCATCGCCGAGTCTTCCGGCAATGGCGCACATCATTAAGATCGGGGCAGAAAAGGTGCGGTCGTTGCCGTATCTGCTTATGAGTGCCGGGGCGATGATATGGGGTTCAATACGTCCGGCGTGTTGTTTTATCCATTTTTCTGCGTTCTGGACGATGTGTTCGTGTTTTTTGACGGCGTCTTTGACTATGTAGAAGGCAGACCAGCAGAGGACTGTTGTGCTTAAGTTTGAGAAACTTAAAGTGGTGTCGCCCCAGCCACCGTCTGGATTGACGTTTTTTGCCAGCCAATCAATGCCCGATTGGACGAGGGAGTAATCAAATGGGGGTTTGATATTTTTTTCTGTGCAGGCGCGATAAAAAAGTTCCAGAGCCGCCACTGCGGTTGCCGTGGCAAGGGCGCTGCTTGCAAGACATCCTTTCCAGAAACCCTGTTCAAAGCGGTGGGCAAGCAACTCGCTGGTTGCAATTTGCAACGCTGAATCAAACTTTGAAACATCAATCTCCATTCAGCCCTTTAATTAATGAACGCGCGGCTTTGATTATGGCTTTAATTTTTTGACCTGTTCAAGCAAATATTGGCACCACTTGTCCATACCGGCGCCGGTTCGGGCAGAGAGTTCAAATATTTCGGCGTGGTGGCTGATCTTTTTGAGGTTTTCCAGAGCAAGTTGTCGGTTAAAGCCGACGGTTTGGGCGAGGTCTATTTTTGTGATGATTGCGACATTTGCGGAATGAAATAGCGGCGGGTATTTGAGCGGTTTGTCTTCGCCTTCTGTTGTGGAGAGCAAGACTATTCTTTGGTTTTCGCCAAGGTCAAACATAGCTGGACAGACAAGGTTTCCGACGTTTTCTATGATGAGCAGGTCAATTACTTCTCTGGCGAGTTGGGACATTGCGCGCGCAACCATTTCGGCATCAAGGTGGCAGGCAGTTCCTGTGTTAATCTGGACGACCGGGATTGAGGCTTTTCTGAGGTATTCGGCGTCGTTCTGTGTGGCGAGGTCACCGACGATGACGGCGATATGGAGTTTTGAGGACAATAATTTTGCTGTTTCGTAGATCAATGTGGTTTTTCCAGAGCCGGGGGAGGAGAGCATATTTATGGCAAATATCCCTTTGCCGAGGAAGTAGCCGCGGTTGCGTTCGGCAACGCGGTCGTTTGCTTCAAGGATTGGTTTGTTTAATTGAATGGTTACAACCTCTTCATTATGAGGTTGTTGGTGGGAATGGTTGTGATGGTGGTAATCGGTGGAATGGGTATCGTGAATGGCCTCGCCGTGGTTATGGGAATGGGCGTGATCTGGCTCAGAAGAAGGCACGTCGTGGTCGGTATCTCTTTCCTGTTCGGGGTAAGAATGGTCTGCCTTTTCAGAGGTTGCACCGATTAATGGCGAGGTGACCTCTTCAGCCGACTTTCCGTTTATCTTTGTTCCACCGCCGCTATCGCATCCACATTCTTTACACATAAATTAAATTACTATTGCAGGTTTAACAAAAATCAATTGATACCAGATCGAGTTCTTTGCCTTTAATCAATTTCACGTTTCCGCCGCCGCATTTTGGGCAGAGGAAATCAAAATCGTCTTCGGGCGCGTATTCAATATTGCAATTGTTGCACCAACATAAAGCCTGGACAATCTCAATTTCAAGGTTTGCTTCGCTTGCGATAGTATTTTTGCGCATTGCGTCAAAGGCGAACAGGAGCGCTTCCGGGACTACGCCGCTCATTGAACCGACTCTGAGATGAAGTTTTAAGACCCGGTTAGCCTTCTGCTTGAGGGCGATGTCATTTGTCATCTGAAGCAGATTATGTATTATTCCGGCTTCGTGCACAGTATTACGTTATATTAAAAAGATAATAATTTCAAATATTTTCAGAGATATAACTTTTCGTTGTCGGGTTTTTCTCGGTCAAAAGAAAGCGCCAGGCGAAGATACCGCCGGCGATGGTTAAAGCCGCTGTTACGATGAAAGAAAGATTTGTATTAACGCCGTAAAGGGCTGTTGCGTATGTTGGACCGAAGACGCGGGCGAGGGTGCCGGCGCTCTGGGCTACGCCGAGTGTTGCGCCCTGTTCATTTGAAGGGGCGTGAACGGAGATTTGCCCCATAGTCGGGGTTCTGTTGATGTTTGAGGCTGCCGAGAAAATAGCAAGAAGAACCATTAAGAAAACGATGTGTCCAGCAAGTGGCATAAAAGCGAGGCTTAATCCGACTATAATAAGGCTGACTGAGATTAATCTGGCGTCGCCGAATTTATTGACGAGAATTTTGATTAAGCCGCCCTGTGTTAAGGCTGCGATAATTCCGCAATAGGCGAAAATGAAACCGAGTTTGGTTTCGTCGTAGTGATAGGCTTTAGCGAGCAGCAATGGCAGGGTGGCTTCAAAGCTTGTGAAACAAAATGTGGCGAGGAAATAAAGACCGATTAAGCCACCGAGTTTAGGTTGGCGCAGTGTATGTATAATCTGTTGGAGTCTTGGGCGTTGTTCGGCGCGGGCAGAATCTGGTTTGAGGCTTTCTTTGAGGATGAAGACCGACAGAATGAAATTTACGGCGCAGAGCGCAGCCGCGATCCAACCCGGACCGGGCAGACCGAGATATTTAGCGCTGAAGGCGCCGATAGCCGGACCGAAGATAAAGCCCAGACCGAAGGCAAGTCCGATCAAAGCCATACTGTGCGATCTTTTTTCCGCAGGCGTGATGTCTGCGATATAGGCTGAAGCAACCGAGATGTTAGCGCCGCAGATACCTGCAAAAACTCTTGAGAACAGGACTAATAAAAGTCCTGTTTTACCGCCGACGATGGCAGCCAGAGCAAACAGGGTGTAGGCGATAGCCGAGCCAGCATTGCTAATTAACAAGACCGGGCGTCTGCCGATGCGGTCTGAAAGTCGTCCCCAGATTGGCGCAAAGAAAAATTGCATCAGGGAAAAAGAGCCGATGACCAGACCTATTACCGCCCCCTGCCCGCCGAATCGTTCAATATATCTTGGCAACAAAGGCAGGACAATTCCGAAGCCGATTAGATCAATAAATACGGTCAAAAATATTATTCCGAGCGATGGTTTTCTCATTTAATTAAATTTTGTAGTTCAAATTAGCCCAATATCTTTTGCCATAAAACATAGATTTTAATATATTTCGCTAATAAAAATGGTCAAGCAATCGGCGATATTTTAACAGGTCTTTGTAGACAAAATTAAAATATGTTTTGATTTAGTAGCAGATTAAAAAATTTTAGTGTGAATAAGCAAAAATTGGTTGTGGGTTGAATTGAGATTTAAATGGTTAGGTAAATCCCATGGTGTTAATAATTAATTTAATAAGTTGTTTTTAATATTATATTGCATTTAATAGGTGAAAGGTATTTGCTTCAAAGTTATGGCGAATGGTCAGCAAACAAATATTTCCTCTATAGAAGGCAGAAACGCGGCTGTTGGAACGGCTGGTGCTGGAAGTACAAGCGGAGTAGATGTCGGGATTGACCTGAAATACACCAAAAGAAAGCCTTCTGGCGAGGATCGGGTGCCGCCCAGTTCAATTGAAGCCGAACAGGGGGCACTGGGTTGTGTGTTGTTGGAACCGCAGGAAGCGATGCCGTTCTGCATTCAAAAATTAAAGACGAACGAAGAGGTTTTTTACGATCCGCGAAATCAGGTTATTTATAAAACATTATTGGAGATGTATGACAACAAAGAGCCGATAGACGTCATAACCCTATTTCAGAAGTTGAAGGATAGGCAGCGAGTAGAAGCCGCCGGCGGGTTGGTTTACATCAATTCGCTTGTGGATGCCACGCCATCGGCTGCGAATCTTGAGTATTATCTTTCTATCATAAAAGAGAAATACCTTTTGCGGAAAATGATACGGACGTGCACCGATGTAATTACAAATATTTATACAAATACCGGGGATGTTGAGGAGTTGCTTGACGACGTTGAGAGCAAGATATTGCGAGTTAGCGAGGAGCGAGTAGAAGAGACATTGGTGTCTATAAAAAATCTGGTGTTTAAGTGCGTTGGACAGATTGAAGACTATTTTTTGAAGCAGGGGAAAACGGATGAAATAAAGACAGGATTTCCTGATATTGACAAATTGACGTTGGGTTTGCATCGGGGTGATATGATTGTGATTGCGGCAAGACCGAGCGTTGGGAAGACGTCGCTTGCGATGAACATAGCCGAATATGTGGCTGTGAAGGAGAGGCAACCTGTTGGGATATTCAGTCTTGAAATGACCGCCCAATCGCTTGTGTTAAGGATGATTTGTTCGCATGCGAGGGTGAATTTGAAAAATGTGCGTGAAGGTTTTTTGCAAGAGCGCGATTTTGCGAAGATAACGACTGCGGCAAATATTCTGTCGTCAAGTCCAATTTTTATAGATGACACATCAAATATGTCTATACTTGAATTGCGGGCGAAGGCACGCCGGATGGCACAACAATACGGGATAAAATTGTTTGTGATAGACTACCTGCAATTATTGCACTCAAATTCATTCAGGGCAAAGGAGAGCCGCCAGCAGGAGATAGCTGAGATTTCGCGGGGCATTAAATCGCTCGCAAAAGAACTTAACGTTCCGATTATCGTGTTGAGCCAGTTAAACCGGGATGTTGAGAAAGAGAAAAATCGCAAACCGAGGCTTTCGGATTTGCGCGAATCTGGGGCGATTGAACAGG
>JBAMMJ010000178.1:21607-25103 GCA_039793825.1 Verrucomicrobiota bacterium
AGGATGCGGATGTGGTGGGGCTTCTTTATCAGGCAAATCCGCCTGATGACGAAAATCAGGAACAGTCCGCTCCATCGGAGGGGATGATAGTGAATCTTGCGATAGCGAAGCAAAGAAACGGTCCGACCGGCGATGTCTCACTTATTTTCTTGAAACAATACACAAGATTTGAGAGTCTTAGCAAAGAAAAGCTGGAAGACGTTCCGGTTAATATTAAAAACGAGTGATAATCGCTGAATAAAAAATAAGACATTTTATGGTTAAAAGGGAAACGCGACTTGCAATAGTCGGAATATTAGTTTTTGCATTTTGTTGCCTATTATATGGGCAGGCACCGCTTAAGGTTTTGAAAATTGAGATTGCGCATATCGGACCGCCTGCGGCGAGCGATACATTGATTAAATCGCATATTCGCGTAAAAGAAGGTGAAGCATTCAGCCAGACAAGCGTTGACGATGATATAAGAAGTCTCTATTCCACAGGGTTTTTTGCCAACATACAGGTGCAGCAACGGATTGAGTCTGGCGGCGTTGTCTTGATTTACCAACTTCAGGGAAAGCCGTTGTTGACTCAGATTCGGTTTAGCGGAAATAAAAAGTTCAAGGAGAAAAAACTGCTTACAAAAGTTACTTCAAAGGTTGGGCAACCGCTGGATGAGAAAAAACTGTTTAGCGATTCGCAGGAGATTCAGAAAATGTATGAAAAATCCGGCTATTACGGGACGACAGTGAAGTATGTAACGAGCATTGATGAACAGGCTGGAAAAGGGAGCGTAACGTTTGAGATTAACGAAGCGCCAAAAACAAAGATTGAACTGGTTGAATTTGTCGGGGCGCAGGCTTTTACGCAGAATAAACTTCGCAAAGTCGTAAAGACCCGAAAGCGAAAATTTTACTCCTTTTTGACCGGCAGCGGCAGGCTTAAGGAGGATGTTCTTGAAGATGACAAAGATAGATTATACGAGTTTTACAGAAACGAGGGTTACATAGACTTTGAAATCAAGGATGTGAAGATTGATACGACCGGACCTAAAACCGTTGCGGTGCGGTTTATAATTTCAGAGGGAAAGAAGTATCAGGTTGGTCGGATTGATTTTAAAGGGAACACAGTCTTTTCATCAAGCAACATTCTGGCAAGGCTTGAGATGGGACCGGGGAAGACATTTTCTCCGAAGGGACTGAACAAAGATGTTGAAAATATAAAAGACCTGTATGGCGCGCAGGGGTATGTTGACCTTGTTGTTATACCGCTTAAATCGCCGAACATAGAGACCGGGACGATGGACCTTGTTTATCAAATTGAAGAGGGAGAAAAATCATATATAGAAAAGATTGAAATTAGGGGGAACACAAAGACAAAAGATAAAGTGATCCGGCGCGAGCTTGCGGTTGCCCCCGGAGAGGTGTTTGACACTGTTCGGGTCAATCGGAGCAAACAAAGGCTTGAGGGTTTGAATTATTTTGAAAAAGTTGAAACCAGACCCGAGCCGACGGATATCAAGAACAGGAAAAACCTGATCGTTGGGGTTGAAGAAAAAAATACGGGCAATTTCATTATCGGGGCTGGATTTAGTTCAGTTGACGAGGTGGTTGGATTTGTGGAGGTTACGCAGGGGAATTTTGACCTATTCAAACCGCCGCGATTTGAAGGTGGCGGTCAGAAATTCAGACTCCGCACGGCGATTGGCACAGTGAGGCAAGATTATCTTATCTCGTTTGTAGAGCCATGGTTTCTGGAGAGGAAACTTGCGCTTGGCGTTGACCTTTATCATAGAAGGCTTGATTTTGTGAGCGTTAACAATCTTTACGACGAGCGCCGCACCGGCGGGCGATTGAGTTTGACCCGGGCGCTCGGCAGCGATTTTCTAATCGGCTCTGTCTCCTACACGCTTGAACAGGTCGGCATAGTTAACGTGAGCGACAATGCCTCTCAGGTAATAAAAGATGAGCAGGGATACAGGCTTGTGTCAAAGGTTGGAACATCAATTGCGTATGATACCCGAAACAACGTGATGTTTCCGACCAATGGCCATAGGGTTGAGTTTATTACTGAAGTGGCAGGCGGTCCGTTCGGCGGCGATACCGATTATTATAAGTTAGAGTTGCGCGGTTCAAAATATTTCAGGGGCTTTTACGAGGGGCATGTGCTTGAGATAATCGGCAGGGTTGGTTCTGTTGACAGTTACGGCGGTTCAAAACGGGTGCCGATTTTTGACAGATTTTTCCTTGGCGGCCTTTATTCATTGCGCGGTTTTGATTATCGCGATGTTGGACCGCGCGATTCCACCGGCGAACCGATTGGGGGCAACACTTACTGGTTCGGGTCTGTAGAGTATTCAATACCGGTTATTGAACGGGTAAGGCTGGCGGCGTTCTATGACGCAGGCAATGTGTACAGGAACGCTTTTAGCTTTAGCAAAGAACCAAACGGCGAATTCTACTACGACGATATAGGCATCGGCGTTCGGCTTAATCTGCCAATAGGTCCGTTGCGATTTGATTTTGCCGTTCCGCTTCATTCAGATTCTTACAATGATAGTAGCGGAAAATTCCAATTCGGTGTAGGTTATACCCGCGAATTTTAAACTGGCAAATTAATATTAAAAAAATGAAGAGAATAATAGTTGCTATAATAGCGGTAGCATTGTTAATTGGCGCGAGCGCGTTTCCGATAATGGCGGCGCAGTCGGTGCAAAAAATTGGCATAGTTGACCTGAAACGGTTGTTTGAGAATTACTGGAAGACACAGCAGGCAAACGCGCGGCTAAAAGATTTGCGTTCAGATATGTTAAAGGAACAAAAGGCAATTGAAGAGAGACACAAGAAAGCCTCTGATGAATATAAGAAAATGCTTGAAAACGCAAATGATCAGGCGGTCTCTGCGGAAGAGCGGGAAAAGCGGAAAAAAGCCGCTGAAGACAAACTACTTGAGATTCGCCAGATAGAGGTTGCGATGGAACAATTTGTGCGGAACGCAAGCGCCAGTTTAAGCGAAGAGGAGCGCAGGCTGCGGGATAACATTGTAAAAGAATTGCGCGAGGCTATTGCAACAAAAGCCCGAGCCGGTGGATTTACGCTGGTTCTTGATGTATCAGGAGAGACGGCAAACAGCGCGCCGGCTGTCCTTTACACGAATGGCGAAAACGACCTTACCGAGCAGATTCTTAATGAACTAAACGCAAAAGCCCCGCCTGAATTAAGGGGAAATCAAGCCACCGATTCTATTCTTAAAGAGAAGCCGGGCGATTCAATCTTAAAAAACAAATAGATTGATTTAATTACCAGTTTTCAAGGGCTTTCACGGTTGAAGGTTCTGGTAGAGGCTGGTTTTGGCTTATAGGGATAAGTTCAATAACGAGTCTTAATTTTGAGACCTCATCAAGTTTTACTGTAAGTTTAGAGATACGTGGATTTTTTGCCTGACGTTCAGGGTGGGGCGATTCATTGAGAGGCTCTGCCGGCATTTGAGAAAAAGCGGCGTATTCAGGTTCAACAAT
>JBAMMJ010000178.1:25113-26847 GCA_039793825.1 Verrucomicrobiota bacterium
CAACAATGCGCGCCAGAACTTTGACATCATCCTGAGAGAGGGTGGCGATTTTTTTGTTCTGGGAGATTTCTATTTTTGCCGGTGTATGCATAAACCAATAAAACTTTGAGGGTTTTGAAGTTGTCAATTCGTCTTGAATCAATAGTTTGGCGCGGTCTATTAGCATTAAACCTCTTTTGAGGCTTGAGACCTGTTTATTTGTGTAAGCAGGAGTGATATCAGCGATTGCGAAGACGCGTTGCGGCGTTGAGTTAAATTTGATTATCTTTGTAGCGGCAGACGGGGATTGATCGGGGGACGCATCCGGGTTTAGGACAACCGTGTTATGTCCTTCGGCGCGGAGGCGGTAATAGGTCCATCGTTGTTTGCCGAAATAGCCGGGGAGGTTGTAGTCATCACCACCGAGGTCAACCGCCCAACGTTTTCCAAAGGCGTCAAAGACAAATGTGCCGATATCAAGGTGGCTGTGGTTTGCTTTATTGTCGCCTGCTTTAAAACCGACGAAAAGAGCCTGTGGGTCATCCCATCCGCTTCGCATAAACACGACCTCCGAATTGCGGAAATACCTGTCTGTGGGGAGCAATGATAGGGCGGTTTTTCCTGCGGCTGGGAAATACCAGACTAAATCCAACGGCTGTGGTCTTGGGGTTCGGGATTCAAAAATTGAGTAAATCGGGTTTTTGAATTGACGACCGAGCCAGAATAGAGAGGCTGAAAACGGAGCGCCGTCGCCGCTATCCGCGTAATTAAATGTGCGGCTTAAAGGTCCTGTGGCATAAATCGGGAAATCGCCGGCTTTGTCAAAACCCGGTATTTTGGTCAAGCCGAAGTCTGTGCCTAATGCTGTATGCAGACCAGCAAGGAAATAGACATTGTAGCTTGTGGCGTAGTTCCAGTAACCGGGACCTTCAGCCCAGGCGCCGTCAGGAGAGTATTCTTTCATTGCGAGCTGGATTGACTGCAGGGCGTAGCGCAGAAACTCCGCTGCCAGTTGCGGTTCAACATCCGCGAGGGCTAACGCTCCCATACCAATTCCCCCGTTGCAGACCTGGTTCCAATTATGGTGGGCGCGGGTCCAACCGATTTGTTTTTGATGAATTTGAAGCGCGGGTTTTATGCCTTTTTCAACCATAGCCTGACGCAGTATCTGCCGCTGTTCAGCGGACCAGGAATCGTAAAACCAGTCGTATCCGATTGCGAAGGCATGGGTCATTTCTGCGGTGTCAAGAAAGTGGCGCGGGTTCCAGTCTTTAAAGTCTGCTGCGGCATTAAGTTCCTCCCAAGCCCGTTTAACCCATTTACTGTCTCCCTGGATATTGTAGAGCAGTCCGAGTGTGTAAATCCGATTCATAACCCTTCGGCTTGTGCCAAGAAGTCGCAATCCATCAGGTATCTCGTATTTTGAGGGAGCCTCATTAAGGATTGCCTCGCCGCGCGATGTAATTTCCTTAAACCAGCGCGAAAGTGTAGCGTCATTTGGGATTTGCTTTTTCAGAAGAAGGAAATCCTGTTTTGTGGCTATTAAACGGGGGTGTTCATTGCGCAAAGTTTTTAGCAATTCCATTTGGGGCGGAATGGGTATAATAGTTTCAGAGGACAAATCTGCCGCTGAAAGGCGGATTTGCGCAAAAACCAATGACCCCGCCAGGACAATATGGATTATTTTTTGCATTTTTTATCTGATTTGATTCATAATTCTTTTATAAATTCAATCAAAATAATTAGATTGTGTTA
>JBAMMJ010000179.1:0-3602 GCA_039793825.1 Verrucomicrobiota bacterium
CTAAATAATTTTGAAAAATCTTATTTCACCCAGAAGTGCCTTTTTTCCTGGAATGCTAATGATTCGGGAAAATACGTGAATTCAGTTATTTTTATTGCCTTACATTAGAAAAGATGTTTTTATATTGTAATAATAAAACATTGGCTTATGAATACATCAAAGAGTGTTTCTATTAGTTCGGTTAATTATTCAACTGCGCTTTCAAGAAGGCAGTTTTTATTTGCAACCGCCGGCGTCCTTGCGACAACTGCGTTTTATAATTATGCCAGAATCATCCGCGACGATGATACATTGGAACTCTTACAACTTAAAAGCAAGATCAAGGTCGGCAAGATTTATGTTGGCAGGGCGCATCCCGGATGGCCAATGTCTTCGGTGGATTTGAAATCAGAAGTAGATAGATATGAAAATGAGTTGTCAAAATTAAAGAACGAGTTGTCAGATGTTGAATTTATTGATGCGGGGCTTGTTACAAACAATAATGAGCTTGTTCAGGCGAAGGAGAAATTCAAAAACGCAACCGGCATTTTAGTGTTTCATCTAACGCTTGGAACGGGCGGGTTGATTTCCGGTTTGTTTGATCTGAATAAACCTGTGATGATTTTTACAATGCCATATTGCGGACATGAATGGCACGTGGTTCCTTCGTGGCAAAGAGAAGGGAAACTTGTTGACATTCTACCAAGCAGCAGATTCTCGGATATCGTTGAAGCAATAAGACCATTCAGGGCAATTCAAAGATTGCGAGAGACAAAGATTTTGCACGTTAGTAATAGTAACGCCGATCCCAGATATTGCGCGTCAATAAAGGAAAAATTTGGAACAGAGATTATTTCATTAAATCTTGCAGATTTGCAAAAGGCATATAATTCCGCAGATGAACTGGAAGTGGATTCTGATGCTCGGCGCTGGATTCGCGATGCGCAAAAAATAGTTGAGCCGACCAGAGAGGATATTGGCAAAGGCGCAAGGATGTATGTAGCGATGAAGAATCTGTTGAAAGATTACCAGGCTCAGGCAATTACAATGAATTGTCTGGGAATGGGGTTAATTGATAAAGGGATGGGGTATCCCTGTCTTGGATTTGTCCGATTAAATAACGCGCTTCTGGCGGGGGTATGCGAGGCGGATTTGAAGTCAACAATGACGCAACTCATTTTTACATATCTTGTAAAACGCACAGGATTTGTTACCGATCCGATGTTTGATTATTCAAACAACACAATTATTCACGCCCATTGTGTTGCTGCAACGCAGATGGAAGGTCCACACACAAAACCTTCTTCTTATAGAATGAGAACGCACCTTGAAGACAATCGTGGGGTATCGCTGCAGGTCAAACTCCCCGTGGGCAAAAAGGTTACGATGGCGCGGTTGATCGGCACAGATCTTCTGCTTTATAGCACAGGCGAGGCGGTTGATAGTCCGTTTGTTGAGCGCGGTTGCAGAAGCAAACTGGTGGTCAAAGTAGATAACATTGAGAAATTTTTATCAAACTGGTCAAGCGGCTTGCATAGGGTCATTTTCTATGGAGACCATACCCGCGATGTTGAAAGATATTGTCGCTTTATGAAAATCAAAATTTTACGGGAAGGAATAGACGACCTTCAAGGGGTAACAGGACTTGAATGGAATCCTTATGTGCATGCCTGATAATCATCGGTAATTCTGAACCACGTTAGTTTGTTAAAAATTAAATTGATTAAAAACTGTTTTAGTTATAATTATTTAAGTTATTGTGTGATTTAGATGCATCCAATGGTAGAAAAGAGCGATAGAAACAAACACACAGCATTTGCCATTGCTTTGATGATTGTGTTTGCGTTGACGCGCATTCCTGGCGTTGTGCCGGAGAACTTTAGCGCGGCATACGCGATTGCGTTTTGCGCGGGTGTTTATTTCCCGGGCGCGCTGGCGTGGTGGTTGCCTTTGACGACTTTTTTTATAACCGACGTAATACTAAACCTGTTTTATTATAACACTCCCCCAATTAGCCTTTATATGTTTGCCATCTATGGGGTTTACGCGCTTATAATTTACACAGGAAGAAAAATTGGCAAAAAAGCGTCGTTTATAGTTCTGCTTGGAGGTGGAATCTTTGGGGCGTTATTATTTTATTTAATCACAAACACGATTTCCTGGATTGTTGACCCCGGGTATTCAAAAACCTTTTTCGGGTGGATTCAGGCATTGACGACAGGTTTGCCCGGATACCCGCCGACCTGGGTTTTCTTTAAAAATACATTGTTGAGCGGCGGTATTTTCACAGGATTGTTTGCCGGCTCTATGAAGATTGCTGAACAGGCTTCAGAAGAAAAAGAAACTAAAGAAGAGCCTGCGCACGCAGACGAACCGGCGGAAGAAGAAGCAGCAGAAAAGTCGTGCTCGTGAAGATTGGCGTTATTTCTGATACCCACGGTTATTTAGACCCGGCGCTTTACTCAATATTTGACGGAGTAAACCAGATAATTCACGCAGGCGATATTGGCGGGCTGAACATAATCAATTCTCTGGAAAAAATTGCTCCTGTAATTGCCGTTAATGGAAACAATGATTACGACCTTTCGTTTCCAAAATTCAGGATTGAAATTATTGAATCGTTTAAATTTTTTATCACTCATAAATTAAATTCAAAAAAATACGATATTGAGGGAAAAATTTTTATTGAAAACCCGGATATTGTAATCTTTGGTCATACTCATACCGCTGTTAAATATTATAAAGGGAGCAAACTATATATTAATCCCGGCTATGCCGGTTATCCTGACGGTCATTGGAAAAGAAGCGTTGCTATATTGGAATGGGATAAGGATAGGTTCTCGGTAGAGTTTATTCCGCTTTAATTTTCTTTGAAAATTTCCAGATGTTTACATCGCCATCGTTTTTTTGTGGTTTACCGGGGGTGCTTCGCCCATTAGTCACATAAGATTCAAGCAGAGCGGACAACTTTTTGACAACATCAGGATATTCGTCGCAAAGATTTTTGGTTTCGCCAATATCCTTTTCCAGGTCATAGAGTTGAATTGGGGGCAGTTTTTTTGCCTCGGCGCTGTTTGGACGCGGTCGGCTCCAGCCCCCTGAACCTGAGCAGAGTATCAGTTTCCATTTTCCCTGACGAATCGCAAAAGAACCATTTACCGAGTGATGAACAACAGCCTCATGGAGTGGGTTATCAAGATTTCCTTTAAATGCTGGGACCAGACTAACGCTGTCTTCAGCGGCATTATCCGAAAGTTTTGCCCCGATGATGTCCGCGCACGTTGCCATAAAATCAACAAGACAAACTGTATGGTTATATTTTAAGCCTGGTTTTATTTTTCCTTCCCATCTAACAATCAAAGGAATTCTGTGTCCGCCCTCAAATATATCCGCTTTAGCGCCGCGAAATATATAACTTGGATTATGCCCTTTTGAGAGAAGGGTGGGAAAGTCAGCCAAAGGCGCACATCCATTATCACTTGCAAAAAAGATTATCGTATTGGATGAAAGACCTAAATTCTCCAGCGTCTTCATTATTTGTCCAACGGCATCATCGGTCTGCATCACAAAGTCGCAATAAGGATTAATTCCGCTTTTTCCGAGCCACTGTTTTTGAGGCGCGA
>JBAMMJ010000180.1:0-3589 GCA_039793825.1 Verrucomicrobiota bacterium
CGCTACGACAGCCATATTTACCTTGCACCTGGCGTGCCAGTGCCATAACTCCATATCAAATTTAAAACTCTTGTTGAACGGTATCCGGTCAATTATATGAAATCGGTTCACGCTCGTTCTGCCATAATTGCCCGGACCGTCGCACCGAGATTGCGAATGATAAGCGTGCGTAAACAACTCCGGACAACACCACGCATAACCGTAATAATCTTCGGTGCCGGTGCCAAAATGGCTCGGAAATTTTTCGCCATCAACATAAATCTTTTCATCCCCTTCGCCCCACCAGTCTTTAACAGGATTATCAATGAAAAATGCCACTCCTCCAAATACCCCTTTCCCATTAACAGTTAAATAATTCCAGTCAATCATAGGTCGGGTCGGTCTATCAAAATCAACCCGCCATTTTGAATGAAAATACATCGTGTTCTCCGTCCATTTATATGGAATGACATTGAACTCCGCATCTATCTGCGCTTCAACATTGCCAGAACTGACAAAAACCAATTTAGCCCCATTCTTAAAAGGCATAATCCAGTTGCAATAGAGAGTGCCATCTTTTTTCATCCCTAACGGCAAGGATTCAAAATAATTAATCCCCGGCGCGCTGCCAAAGAAATCGCCAAGCGGTGTTTCAATCGTTTGGTGGTTGTCAAAGTAACCTTTTAAAATAATTCCGCGCAACGCAGCCTGAACATCAGGAGAATTAATTTTTATAATTATAGAAGAAATAGCCCCGGGTCCGGCAAACTCGGTTGAGACTTCGCCTTTTACGTTATCGCCCGCGCCTTTCAAACTACCGGTAAAATGCCTGACCACATTACCGGCTATGCGTCCACAATCCCCCGGAGCTGAGAGGCATTTGGCAAGGTTATCAATCTTTCCAGATAGCGATTTTAGCTTATCAACGGTAAACGTCTCTACCTTTGTTTCCTGCGGATACGTGCGGTAATTAACGTGGTAATAAAACCCGCCCTTGTCACTGGTTATTTTACAACTCTTCTGGTAAGTGATTGGAAAATATAGATTCCAGCCTCTGCTGTATTCTCCTGCGATTGGACGCGGCAAACCGGGATATTTTCCGCCTAAAATCTCGTTCATTGGTGATTCAATTACAGGTTTTTCCGCTCCATCCAGATAAATCCTCATTACACCTGCAGGGTTAGCCGACCATATCCTTACCACTGCCCCGGGACCCTTTGCGTCCATCATCACATACTCCTTTCTCCCGGCTACATTTTCTACCCGCAAAAAATGTCCCGCATCCGCGTTTGCAAACCAACCTTGAAGATCATCAGGCGAAACCGATTTTCGGTCATAAGAAGAAAACTGTTTACAGGTAAATGGCGGGTCCGGAAACTCTGCCATCGTCCTTAAATCCGTCATCTCGCCAATAAGTTTTTCAACTGTGATGATATCCTGAGCTTTGATAAAACAGGAATATAAAAAGAAAACCGTAAAGAATCCTATCAGTGTTAATCTTTTCATAGATAGAGTAATTTTAAAAGATTAACGGATTAATTCAATGACTTTTTAGCATAAGAAACACAATGTACCGCAAAATAATTGTTTATCTTTTAGCCATTCAAATTAAAATAGATTCATAACCATAATTTAAATTGATTGTTAAAATGAAAAATAGAAGTGAAATTGTCTTAAAAAAGGTTGAGCTCATTATTTTAGCAACGTTTTTAATCTTACTTGCTGATTCCTATTCAGTCACCGATTCAAAAACCGTTAAAAAGCTTTTTTCAAGTCCGCCCAGAGAATTCTCCAACGCGCCGCTGTGGGTATGGAACGATATGTTGACCGAAGAACAGATAAAAAGCACAATGAAAGACCTCTCCTCGCAAGGCGTTAAACAGGTATTTGTTCACCCGCGCCCCGGACTAATGACGCCTTATCTATCAGAGGAATGGTTCAAATTATGGAAAACGGCTCTGAAACAAGCCGAGAGACTTGATATGAACGTGTGGATTTATGATGAGAATTCTTACCCCTCAGGCTTTGCCGGTGGATGGGTGCCAGAACTTATGCCAGAATCGCGCGGAAAAGGTTTAGTATTTAAAGAATCTTCAACTCCGCCAGTGTGGAACACAAATATTCTGGCTATTTATAAACTTGAGTCTGATGGATTTAAATCCGTGACTGCCGAGGTTCTTCGCGGAACAAAGCTGACGGAGGGCAAATATTTAACTGCGATGAAACAGTGGGCTGGCAATTCGCCCTGGCACGGTAACAGGTTTTACGTTGATTTGATGTATCCGGGGGTTACAGAAAAATTCTTAGATGTCACGCATAACGCTTATAAACGGGAAGTTGGACATCAATTTGGCAGGCGGATTCCGGGCTCCTTTACAGATGAACCGGAGATTCGTCCAGCAGGCGGATTGCCCTGGACGGAAGATATTAATCAGCAATTTTTAAAACGATGGGGATATAGTTTGATAGATAACCTGCCATCGCTCACCAAAGAAGTGGGAGATTGGCAACGGATAAGACATAATTATTATTCCACACTCCTTGACCTTTTCATAGAAAGGTGGGCTAAACCCTACTTTGAATATTGCACCACAAACAAACTTGAATTCACCGGTCATTATTGGGAACACGATTGGCCTAATTGCGTCGGCGTTCCCGACAATATGGCGATGGCTGCCTGGCAACATAGACCGGGCATTGATATTTTGATGAACCAGTATTCTGAAAACACGCACGCTCAGTTCGGAAACGTAAGGTCGTGCAGAGAGATTTCCAGTGTCGCAAATCAGCTCGGCAAAAAGCGCACATTAGTGGAGTTATATGGAGCGGGCGGATGGGACTTGAGATTTGAAGATATGAAGAGGATCGGCGACTGGCTTCAGGCGCTGGGCGTCAATACCCTTGATGAACATCTTTCATACATCACTATTCGCGGGGCTCGCAAAAGAGACCATCCACAATCATTCTCCTATCATGAGCCCTGGTGGAAAGCCTATCATATAGTCGCAAATTATTTCCACAGACTCACTGCAGCTTTAACACAGGGCGAACAAATTAACAATATCCTGGTAATTGAGCCGACAACTACAGCCTGGATGTATCAGGGAAAAGGCAAAGAATTGGGCGAGCTCGGCGATTCTTTTTTCAATTTCCTGATGTCGCTTGAATCCGCGCAAGTTGAATACGACCTCGGGTGCGAAAACGTAATCGCAAATTACGGAGATGTTGTCGGAAATAAGCTTCGTGTTGGAAAACGCCATTATCAAACCGTCATCATCCCCCCGATAAAGTCAGAAAAATCGGCTGGCAATTCGCAAATAGAACTCAACCTCAATAAAAAGACAGTTGAATTGCTGGAAAAATTTATTTCAAACGGAGGAACTTTAATCAGTTGCAACGTTGAAGTAAGCAGAATTGATGGTAATAAGATTCAGACTCCTGAATCGCTACCGATTAATAAATACTCCTCAAAGAAGCCGTCTCAAGAAACGGTCAAATTTTTAAAACAGCAACAGGATAAAACCGGATTCCAAATTTACCGCGACGAAAACGATAAAGGAATTTTATTTCATCACAGAAGAATACTCGCCGATGGTGAGTTGCTCTTTTT
>JBAMMJ010000181.1:0-3533 GCA_039793825.1 Verrucomicrobiota bacterium
TAGTTGAGTAGGTGATAATTGACGAGAGCGGCGGCAGCGATGCCGCCGCTTATTAGAATTGATTTTTAGGAACTTTGTGTAAGAATTTTATTTGTTGTAAAGATGAAAGTTCAATCAACTCTAAAGAGGTTCCCGCAAGTTTGTGGAATACTTCTGCTGGGAATAATCAGTATATTTAAATTAAATGCTCAATATGCGACGGCAGGCACGTTATATGTTGACCTCAGGGCAACCGATCTATCTGGAGGTACTGGTGTCTGGCAAAACAGGGGTGTTTTAACCGGGAATTTTACTGCATTTGGCAGCCCAACATTTATTGTTGATGTTCTTGGGACCGAGATACCCGGTGTTTATTTTAGCGGCTCTGATGCTTATGTAGGACCACAGCCGCCTGCTGATTTAACTGGCAGTAGCGACAGGTCTGTTGAAGTATGGGCGTTAAACCCATCGCTGAATACTGAAGAAACGCTTGTTGCCTGGGCAAGACGTGGTTCGACTCGTCAAAACTTCGTTGTTAACTATGGCAGTAGCTTGAGTTGGGGGGCTGCGGCGCATTGGGCTGATGACGTTGGTTGGCCAAGCAGCGCAGCGATTCCACAGGCAGGGCAATGGCACCACTTTGTCTATACTTATGATGGTAATTTAACTGCAAAGGTATATGTTGATGGTGTTCTGGTAGTTACAAAAACTCTTGGGGGAGTTTTGAATACGTTTAGCGGTTATCCGATTGATATAGCCGCGCAACGTTCGACCGACGGCAACAGTTTAACCCTATTTTTAAGCGGTTATATTAATTCAGTAAGGATTCATGGCGGGGTGTTAACACCTGAACAGGTTGCTTCAAATTATCTTGCTGGTCCTGTTAAAATGGTTCAGACAGGTCCGGTTCAAATACTTGCTCAACCCCAAAGTATTTCAGTAAGTGAGTTTTCATCCGCCATATTCAGTATTCAAGCGTTTGGAGAAAAACCAATTTATTATCAATGGTTCAAAAATAATTCTCCTCTCCTGAGCGAGACAAATTCAACATTGGTGTTGCCATCTGTATTATGGGCTGATAACGGGGCGCAATTCTTCGTTGTTGTTAGCAATTTTTATCAGGGCAGTCCATATTCAGTTACAAGTTCGGTTGTTGTTTTGAATGTGCAGTCTGTTGCAGATTCGCTTGTTCACCGTTATTCATTTAATGGAAACGCTCAGGATATGGTTGGTAATGCTCATGGAATTTTGATGGGTGGGGCAGTTGTTTCCGGCGGTGAACTGGTTTTAAATGGAACCAGCGCTTTTCTTGATCTTCCTAACAATCTATTCACTAACCTGACTTCTATAACATTTGAAACCTGGGTTACCGATCTTGGTAGCGGTAACTGGGCGCGGATATATGATTTTGGTAACAGCACGGCAGGAGAAGGCGCGGCAGGAACGGGAACGCAATATATGTTTTTGTCATTGCCAAGTGGCTATGGAACTCTCCGCGGAGGGTATACAATAACAGGAGGTGGTTCTGGGGAACAGATTGTGGAATGGGTTGGCGGTCGCCCTGCGGTTGGTGAAAAAACGCATATTGTATGGACTTCGGATGGAAATACAAAAGTAGGCAAACTTTATGTAAATGGAGTGCTTGTTGGGCAAAACAATGCAATGACGTTAACGCCTGCTTCAATCGGTCCAACACTGAACAACTGGATTGGGCGCTCACAATTTTCTGCGGATGCGTTCTTTAATGGGCGAATAGATGAGTTCCGCATTTATAATCAGGCTTTATCTGAGGGAACTATTTTGCGCAATTATAGAAATGGTCCTGATGTTCCTCCGATGAATGGTCCGATATTTTTTGTGCAACATCCGACCAATCAAGTTGTTGATGAAGGAAAGCAGGTGAGTTTTTCTGTGGATGTTAATGGTTCAATACCCTGGTGGATTCAATGGTATAAAAACGGTCAGCCGGTTGACGGCGCAACAAACCTCACATTCTCCTTCATTGCATCCGCAATGGATAACGGCGCTACGATTTATGCGGTTGCAACTAACAGATATACAAACGTTGTTTTTACCTCCACAAGTAGCAATGCGACTTTAACTGTGATTGTTGATAATATTCCACCTTCGGTTTTAATCGGTCAGAGCATTTCAACTAACGGGGTTAAACTTGTTTTCTCCGAACCTGTTAAGGAATCAGACGCTACAAATACAGCGAATTACTCAATAATCGGTTCATCAGGTGCAATTAATATTCAGGGAATTACGATTTCTCAAGATAAAACACAAGTTTCAATTGCGACAGAGCCCCTTATTTCTGGCGCATCTTATACTATTACAGTTTCAGGTATAAGAGATTTGGCGGTATCAGCGAATACTTTAGCGCCAACAAACATTACATTTATTGCAACTTCGTTTGAGGTGTATGACATAAACGGTTCTCAACCTTCTGGATTCGTCGTTGCTGAACCGAATGGGTTTAAGGTTGGCGGCGGTGGAACAGGTTTTGGTGGAACATCCGATCAATTTTCGGGAGCCTTTGAGATAAAGACCGGAGATTTTGATGTTCAGGTTAGAATAAATGGAATTTCTGCGAGTGATTTATGGGCAAAAGTTGGGTTAATGGCAAGAGAGACTACACTGCCAGGAAGTAAATTTGCCGCAGTCATTGCGACTCCTTCGGTTGTAGGTGTTTCTTTTGAATATCGCGCAACAAATAATACAGTTTCTATGTTGCTTGGCAATCTGCCGCCAAACTATCCTTATTGCTGGTTGAGGTTAAAGCGACAGGGGACGACATTTACGGGGTATTCAAGTTTTGATGGGAACGTCTGGATAAAATTAGGCCAGAAGGATATCTCTATGAATGATCCAATTTACGTTGGATTGGCAATATCCAGCCGGACTAATGGAGTTATTTCAACCACAATTGTTTCGGATTATAGTACGCCTGTTAGCAATCTTGAAACTACTGTGAAAGATAATTATGAGCCTCCCGGACCTTCAACAAGACGCACAGGGTTAACGTTTTCTGAAATAATGTACAGACCAAAACCGAGGTCAGACGGCAAAAACCTTGAGTTTATAGAGATTTATAATTCAAATCCCTGGTTCCATGACATTGGATTGCATAAGATATCAGGCGATATTGATTACACCTTCCCGCCGGGTACTAAGATTGGAGGAAATAGTTACATTGTTGTCGCGGCTAATCCTGACGCAATTGAAGAAATTTACGGAATTGACGGAGTTTATGGTCCGTATACAAACACATTAAAAACAACGGGCACATTGCGATTGCAGGATGAACAGGGGACGATTTTATTGGAGGTAAAATATTCAAACAAATACCCCTGGCCAATGGGGGCTGACGGTACCGGGCATTCTATTGTGCTTGTGCGTCCGAGCTATGGAGAAAATGATCCGAGAGCATGGGATTTAAGCGATCTGGTTGGCGGAACACCCGGAAGTTTTAACATTCAACGACCTTCTCCATTACAGGACATCGTGATAAATGAAGTGCTTGCGCATTCGGTCGGGGGTGTAAATGAAGA
>JBAMMJ010000182.1:0-3340 GCA_039793825.1 Verrucomicrobiota bacterium
ATCAACCCCGTCCAGCCGACCTGGAGGAAGCCAGGAAGTTGTGGAGAGATAGGGTGCGTTATGAGTATCTGCAGGAGAAATTGAATAACGAAAAACCTGAAGAGATAGTAAAAATAATAACCCGACGTTACAACCGCCAATGGCGGACCTTAAGAGAGCTGGATTCCGAAGAGGTGTTGCAGATTTTCTTAAGTTCGCTTTGCCACGTTTACGACCCGCACTCTGAATATATGGGGAGACCGACCTATGAGAATTTTAATATCAGTATGAAATTGTCCCTCTGCGGCATCGGCGCGGTTTTAACCTCTGAAGACGGCTATTGCAAGGTAAGAGAACTTATGCCAGGTCCGGCTATGCGTAGCGGGAAAATCAAAGTAAACGACAGGATTGTAGCTGTGGCGCAAGGAACGAATGCTCCAGTAGACGTAATTGATTGGAAGTTGAACAAGGTTGTAGAATTGATTCGCGGTCCAAAAGGCACAGAGGTAAGGCTTACGATAATTCCTGCAGACGCGCCCGACCCTTCAACCCGAAAGGTTGTTAGTTTAATCCGAGATGAAATTACGCTTGAAAATCAAGAGGCAAAGGCAAAGTTGCTTGAAATTCCCGTTGATGGAGGTCAGACAACACGAATCGGGATTATTGATTTGCCATCTTTTTACGCGGATTTGGGAAATAGAAATGCCGATCATAAAAGTACTACGACCGATGTGGCTAAATTGATAAAAAAACTTAAGGCAGAAAATGTGAGTGGGATTATTCTTGATTTGCGACGAAATGGCGGCGGCTCGCTTGAAGAGGCGATTAACCTGACAGGTTTGTTTATAAAGGACGGTCCGGTTGTTCAGGTCAAAGATAGTGATGGCACTATTTCAGTTGATAGCGACCAGGACCCTTCAGTGCTATATGAAGGACCGCTAATTGTGCTCACAAGTCGGTTCAGCGCATCTGCTTCTGAAATCCTTGCTGCGGCGCTGCAAGATTATAAGCGGGCTTTAGTCGTTGGCGATTCGTCAACTCACGGCAAAGGCACAGTTCAATCGTTGATTGAACTCAATAGATTCCTCAGGACAACAAATAACGTCGGCGCGTTAAAATTAACTATAAGAAAATTTTACAGGATAAATGGAGAATCTACACAACTCAAAGGGGTAACTCCGGATATTGTTTTGCCAAGCGTAAATAATTATGCCGAAGTTGGCGAAAGTTCCATCCCAAATGCGATGCCGTGGGACACAATTCCTCCAACAAAATATGAGCCAGTTAACCTGATTAACAGGGCAATGATTGAAGAACTTAAAAAACATTCTGCTGATAGAATAGCTACTGATAAAGATTTTGCCTATATAATGGAAGAAATTGAGCGGTTTAAAAAAGCACAGGCGGAAAAGATGGTTTCGCTAAATGAAAAACAGCGATTAAAAGAAAAAGAAGAGGCAAAACAACGGACTGAAGCCAGAAAGCAAGAACTTAAAAAACGTCCGCCTTCAAATTATATAAGTTATGAAATAACGCTCAAAAATGCGGATAAACCCGGACTCCCTGAACCGACCTCCCTTGAAAAACAAACTACCAATACCGCTAAAGCGAACCCAACACCATCGCCAAATCCTGATGAAATGGACGAAGGGGCTGCTGAGACCGATGATGCCACACTTTCAAAGGTTGACCCAACGCTTGATGAAACAAGACGAATCCTGCTTGATTTAATCTCTCTGGTTAAAAATGGTTCTATAGCGGCGAAAAAATAAAATTAGTTATTTAGAAAACATATAGAAAATTCTTCTGGTTCCGTAATTGTTATTGACTGTGGTGTATTAACTGGTATCAATGAGGCTATGAACACAACGAAAAAAATATCCCGTCGCGGTTTTTTTGAAAAAACTATATTTGGCGCCGCTTTTACAGCGGCTGTTCCTGCACTGGTTGCTCAAGAATATGGCGGCAAGAAAATTCCAATCGGGCTTCAATTGTATTCCGTGAGAAAAGAATGCGAGAAGGATTTGCCCGGAACAATCGCAGCGGTGGCAAAGATGGGATACAAAGGAGTTGAATTTGCCGGTTATTATGGACGCGACGCAAAGACGTTAAGAAAGATGCTTGACGACAATGGTTTGAAATGTTGCGGAACGCATATCCAGATTGACACCTTACTTGGCGATAATTTGCAAAAGACGATTGAATTTAACCAGACTATCGGTAACAAATTTTTAATCGTGCCCGGGTTGCCTCAGAAATATACAAATAGCAAAAAGGCGTGGCAAGACACGGCGGATTTGTTTAATGAACTTGCTGCAAAGGTCAAACCGTTCGGAATGAGAGTCGGTTATCACAATCATTCATCGGAATTCAAAGAGATTGAAGGCGAAAAACCGTGGGACATCTTTTTCGGCAGGACGATCAAAGACGTTGTGATGCAGTTTGATGTAGGAAACGCGATGCACGGCGGCGGCGATGTAATTGTCTATTTGAAGAAATACCCAGGACGCGCGGCTACAATGCATATAAAACCGTTTGCAAAGAACAATCCGAAGGCTCTTTTTGGAGAGGATGATTTAAACTGGAAAGAAATTTTTAAACTCGCGGAATCAATCGGCGGCACTGAATGGTATATAGTAGAATATGAAAGCGACGCTTTCCCGCCGTTAATAAGCGTAGAAAAATGCCTCCAGACATTAAAGTCCTGGGGTAAGTGCTAATACTTTAATATAAGAGATTTAATGAAGTTGATCTCGCGGGTTCGCAACAATGGCTGTCCTGGGTTATGAAAAAAATAACAGCCGTTATAGTATATTTTTTAACGTTGTGGCTTCTTATTGCATCGGGCGGGGCGATTCGTCCACAAAATAATATTCCTGTATTTGACGAGGTTGATGTTTTAGTGGTTGGAGGAGGAAGCGGTGGCGTTGCGGCGGCAGTGGCTGCGGCAAAATCAGGCGCCCGAGTTTTTCTGGTTTGTGAGCGGTCGTTTACCGGTGAGGATATCTGTTCTACTTACCGATTATGGCTTGAACCCGGAGAAGCCCCTGCAACTCCGCTTGCAAAAGAAGTTTTTAAACCTATTGAAGTAATTTCAAAGAAAATTGGTGCTTCTGTTCCATTCAGCTACAAAGCAGATAAACCCTCTGCCAAACTTCACAAAGATAGCGAGCCGCCAAAATTACTTTCCGATGGCAGATGGAACAGCGCGGCAAATGCAAGTGTTCAATACGATGATGATGTTGTAAACATTGTCGCGGAATTAAAGCAGGAGGAAACCATAGGCGCGGTTCATCTGTTAGTCTATCAACGGGTGAATGATTTTGAAGTGGAGGGCGTTTCATTTTCATATAGCTAAGAT
>JBAMMJ010000182.1:3350-5045 GCA_039793825.1 Verrucomicrobiota bacterium
GAAATCAAAAATCAGGAGCAGGGCAGGGGGAATTATGAGAACGATGCTCTACCTTTGAGCGCGCGGGTGGAACCAGTCAAAATTAGATATTTAAAATTTACTGTCCGTAGGTCTCCTGAAGTAAAACGGATGTTACTTGGGGAAATTGTTATTGAAGGCGTCGGTTCGGTAAAACAGGATACATTGCAGGACGAATCAATTCATCCTGTGACCCCAATGCAGGTTAAGCGGACTTTTGACAAAGCGTTGATTGATGCCGGTGTTCGGTTTTTGTTCTGGTGTTATCCGATTGATATTGTGCGCGATAGCACGGGGCGTCCGGCCGGTGTTGTGATATTAAATCGCTCCGGACAGCAGGCAATTCTTGCAAAGACCATAATTGACGCCACTATGCATAGTGTGGTGGCAAGAATTGCCGGAGTTAAATTCTCTGAATACCAATCAGGGACAAAAGAGTTTTACAGGGTAGTTGTCGGCGGCGAAGAACAAAAAGGCGACGCAATAACCCCAATCAAACGACATAAGCCGATTTATGTCCTGGACAGAAAAGGCGACCGCTATCCAGTTTTTGAGTACAAACTTTATTTGCAACGCAGCGATAACAGTTTTACATCCCTTGCTCAAGTTGAGCAACTGGCAAGAGATTTAACATACGCTAAAGAGAGCGTTGATTCTTCTGAAGTGTTATTTGAAGTGCCACAGCAAAATTTTAAAGGGATAAAATCGGTTCAAAAATGGGAGGGAATTGAAAAACTACCCATTGAATGTTTTCAACCGCTTGGATTTGATAATCTTTACATTTTAAATGGAACCGCGGATGTCTCGCGCGAGGTCGCAGAAAAAATCGTCCGTCCAGTCAATATAATGGCAATCGGCGAACGGATTGGAGAACAAGTGGTTAAGAATTTAAAATCATCAAATTTAAATCCGCCATTTAAAGTAGCTGGAAAAGTTGTAGAAGGCGCTGTTAATGGCGAAGTTCGGTTTGTTGAGCAAGCCGCGTCGCATCGGCTATCATGGGATAAACAGATTCCGCAGGAGAAAACTACACTGCCGATTCTTGGAGAATATGATGTTGTGGTTGTTGGCGGCGGTACGGGTGGAGCGCCGGCGGCAATTGCGTCTGGCAGACAGGGCGCAAAAACATTATTAATTGAGCATACATATACTCTTGGAGGAGTCGGAACCGCTGGACTTATTAGCAGCTATTATCATGGAAATCGCGTGGGATTTACAAAGGAGGTGGATGCTGGTGTCGCGCGTATGGGTGGAATTGACACAAGAACCAGCAGCGGCTGGATACCAGATGTAAAAAGCGAATGGTACCGACGGGAATTGAGGAAAGCGAGCGTGGATATCTGGTTTGGTTGTATTGGCGCCGGGGCTTTCGTAGATAAAAACAGGGTTAAAGGTGTAGTAGTTTCAACGCCTATGGGAACAGGGGTAGTCCTTGCTAAAGTTGTCATAGACGCCACCGGCAACGCCGATATCGCAGCGGCAGCGGGCGCGAAATGCAGATATACGGACGATTCGGAAATTGCCGTCCAAGGAGCCGGTCTGCCACAAAAAGAACCAGGTTCGCGTTACACGAACACAGATTATACCTTTGTTGATGACAACGATATTGTTGACATCTGGCGGGTTTTTGTCGTGGCAAGAGAAAAGTTTAAGTGGGCTTATGACCTCGGTCAACTC
>JBAMMJ010000182.1:5055-16898 GCA_039793825.1 Verrucomicrobiota bacterium
GGTCAACTCATAGATACACGCGAACGCAGGCAAATTGTTGGCGACTACACGTTGACGCCAATGGATATTATGATGGGAAAAACGTTCAAAGACACTGTTGTAATTTGTAAAAGCGATTTTGATAGTCATGGCCATACCATTCACCCGCTATTTCTTTTGCGCCCGCCAGATCGTAAAAGCATTGAAGCGCGGGTTCCTTACCGTTCGCTATTGCCCGCCGGTATTGACGGGGTCATTGTAACCGGTTTGAGTGTGAGTTCCCACCGCGACGCGCTGCCTGTTATTCGTATGCAGGCAGATGTTCAGAATCAAGGATACGCAATGGGATTAGCCGCCGCGATGATTGCTAAAGATGGCATATCTACGCGAAATCTCAATATGAGAGAATTTCAATAGCGACTTATTGAAAAGGGAATTTTGCCCGAATCAATTTTGAATGAAGAAGATTCGCCACCGCCTTCAGATTCGCAAATTGCCGATGCAGTAAAACAGGTTACAAACAATTACGAAAAACTTGAATTTATCCTGGTTAATCCAGAGCGTGCGATTCCGATGCTTGAATCTGCTTTTAATTCAGCAACAACTTTCTCAAACAAACTAATTTATGCGCATATTCTTGGAATGTTAGGTAACAATTCCGGGATAGATGTTTTAGTAGAAGCAATAAAAAAATCCCAATGGGATAGAGGTTGGAGATTTACAGGTATGGGACAATACGGTGCAAGCATCAGTCAACTTGATAGTTACATAATTGCCGCAGGAAGAACACGCGACCGTCGTGCGTTAGAACCTATACTTGAAAAGGCTGGACAATTGACTCCACAAAGCGAGTTCTCTCATTTCAGGGCAATAGCGCTGGCTTTAGAGAGTTTGGATGATAGTCGCGCCTGTCCCGTCCTTGCAAAATTACTTCAAATGCCCGGCATCAGCGGCAATGCAATCACTGATATTAAAACCGCTTTAGTAAAGAATCCTTCATCTGGAAGCGATACAACTACCCGAAACGCAGCGTTGACGGAGCTTGTCATTGCTCGGGCGCTATACAAATGCGGAGATTATCAGGGGCTTGGCGAAAAGATTTTGCGTCAGTATTCTCAGGACATTCATGGTCATTACGCAAGACACTCAGCCGCCGTGCTTGGAAGTAAAAAATAAAATCGTCAATTACCCTGTTTTTAATTACCTGTGTCGGGTTTAAATCGTTTAAAAATAATTGCCGACTGATAACCCCAGAAACCGCTGGAAATTACAAGCGCAGAATAAGGATTTTTGATATTTTGAGGTTTGTTTACAACAATGTTTATTTTGCAGGAAGGGTCTTTTTGAATGCAATTTGCCGTCGGAGGAATTAAAGATTTATTCAAAGCGATAATTGATACCAAAGATTCAATAGCCGAACTGGCTCCAAGACAATGTCCGGTAACAGCCTTGATTGAAAATACCGGTGGTGTCGGTTCTCCAAAAACTATGTTTATCGCCCGCGATTCAGCAAGGTCATTTAATTTTGTTCCTGTTCCGTGAGCGCTGATAAATGAAATCTCGTCTGCAGAAATATTTGCCATATTTAAAGCCTCCTGAATAACGTAGGATAGGGATTTGCCGTCTGGGTCAGAAGCAATTGCATTGGAGCCAGGTTCTGTAGCAATTCCCCAACCGCCGATTAAAGCGTAGATTCTTGCCCCCCTTGATAACGCCTGTTCAAGCTTCTCTATATAAAAAAATGCTGAACCCTCGCCAATGATTGTGCCATTTCTGGATATGTCAAACGGACGACAAACATTGTGCGGACCGTTGCCATTGCCAAGAATTCCTGCTTTTAACATTGGATAAAGAATCGCAGGGTGTATAGGCGCCTCAGCCCCGCCGACAAGCATTGACCCAACGGTTCCAAGCGCAACCTCTTTTGCAGCTATCACAATTGCGACAGCAGAGGATGCGCAATTTGCGGAAACCGTAAGAGACATTCCCTTAAAACCAAATATAGTCGCCAGAGCCCCACTGAGTCCGGCAATACTGGTATTTGGGGAAAATGAAGGTGGAATTTTTCTGGGATTAGTGGTAAAAAGTTCCCCTAATTTTTCAACCATTCCCCGCGATGTGCCAACGACAACACCGACGCGCGAGAGAAGAGCATTTTCTATTTTTCCCGATTCGTTTAAAACTTTCGCGTCCATTAACGCGGCTTTTGCCGCGTGATATGCAAGTTTAACGCAACGGTCGTATTTGCTATGTTTTAATCCTGGCGCCGATGGTGTATCAATTTGCGCGTAGCTAACAACACAGGCAGGTAACTTTATTTTTTCATTAAATTCAATCCACTCGCCCCGGGCTTCGGCATTTAAAACCGAATTCCACAGGTTTTCAGGCGTGTCTCCCACTGCGCAAACCACTCCAATGCCGGTTATCGCTATCGGCTCATTCTTTAATAATTCTTTCAAATGTAAAGCAATCATCAATATTTAATTTACAATTAAATTGACAATTAAAAAGCAAAAAAGAATACTCCGGGATAATCTATAAAATTTCTAATTGAAAGAATTCTTTATTCAAACCAGATTTATATTGAAGATTTTTGTAAATCTGAAAGTCTAAAAGACTAAGATGAATATGAGAAAAGCGATAATATTTAGCATTATTCTGGCAGGATTTGCGGTCGTTAAGGCATTTGCCGCAAATAATCCATTCATTGGAAACTGGGCGCTGACAATTCCCGGCGGTGGCGCAGGATGGCTTGGGATAAAGGAGGAAGGTGGAAAACTCACGGGCAGCATTTTGTGGGGTGGGGGAAGCGTTGTTCCTGTTTCAGGCGTAAAGGTGGAAGGTGACACATTGATTGTAACAAGAATCTATGACATTAAACGCAAAGACCAGTCCGGAAACACAATAAATGTGAAGGAGATTGAGACAATCCGCGCAAAACTTGATGGTGATAAAATGAATTTAACTATTGAACGCGACCGAGGTGATGGCAAACCTTCTAAGCAGACCCCATTTACTGGTAAACGCATCCCGCCTTTGCCACCAAAGCCGGATTTGACAAAAGTTAAATTCGGCGAGGCTATTGTGCTTTTCAATGGTAAGGATTTAACGGGGTGGCGGTTAACCGACCCGAACGCGGTGAATGGATGGGTTGTTGAGGATGGGATTTTGAGAAACAAAGCCGAACAGGAACCCGGTAAACCCCACAAAAATTATGGGAATTTGCGAACCGAAAAGGAGTTTGAGGATTTCAACTTGAAGCTTGAAGTGCGTGTTCCGAAAGGTGGAAACAGCGGCATTTATCTGCGCGGTATTTATGAGGTACAGGTTGCAGATTCTTATGGCAAACCGGCAGATTCGCATGGAATGGGTGGCATTTATAGTCGTATTACACCAAAAGTCAATGCGGCGAAACCAGCCGGCGAATGGAATAGTTTTGACATAACACTCGTTAATAGACATGTGACAGTTATTTTGAATGGCGAAAAAATTATAGATAATGAACCGCTGCTTGGATGCACAGGTGGGGCGCTCTGGTCAGACGAGTTTCGCCCGGGACCGATTTATTTACAGGGCGATCATACTTCTGTGGATTACAGAAACATTGTTATACGCCCGATTATAAAATAAATTTCATCGCTTAAGGTTATCTATAGAATCTATTTTGGAAGTGCGAAGTCATCCTATCGGTTTACGGAGACGACGTATGGATTGATTACAAAGTTTATATTGCCCGAATATTCTGTGTGAGTTTAACATCAAAGTTAATTCAAAATTAGCTTAAAAAATCATTTTGTTTCTTGAACTTATCATAATTAGATATACTGTTTAGCATACGAAATATTAAAATAGTATTTAAGTATGTCAGAACCAAAACGGAAAAGTTGCAAGAAGGCGATGATGCTCGGTTTAGGGTTAGACTCTGACGGGCATACCAGGGTTACAAGCGGTGAGAACTTCCTGCTGGTGGGTGGCTCAAAAGAGACTCATGAAGAGATGACAGAGAAGGTCATCAAGATTAATGAAAAATTAAACGCAAAGGGCAAAACCCTTGATAATGTAAGTAAACAGGAATTAGATGATATTGCCCACGAAGTTGGGTTAAAACGCTATAATCCGCATTCAAATTGATTAATATATATGTTTTGTGGTTTGATCGGATATGAATTTGTCCTGGAGGATTGATGAGCGGTATAGAAGACAACGCGCAGATTAATTATGGTTTCCTGGTTTTGTTTACCGCCGCGGCATTGGCTTTTTGTCTGGTTCCACTTGGTTTGGCAAGATTGTGGTCAAAATACTTTTCAAAAGCGAAACCCGGCAGGGTTAAAAACTCCACTTACGAGTGCGGTCTTGAATCAAAGGGTGATGCCTGGTTGCGGTTTGGTCCGGAGTATTATATTTATGCGCTCGTATTTCTTGTTTTTGACGTTGAAGTTGCGTTCTTGATTCCGTTTGCGGTTGCATTCACAGAATTGCCTTTTGGGGCGTTTTTGGCGATCTGTGTTTTTATATTGCTTCTCGTTGAAGGGCTCGTATGGGCATGGCAAAAAGGCGCGCTGTCCTGGATTTGATATATAGCAAATGCGATAAAATGTGTTAGATTTAAAAACGGCAGAAGGCGTGCTGTTGATTTGGTTAATAAAAATCTGACGCCTTTAAAAATTTGTAATTTGTGGTATGCCTGTAGATTTTGGACTTGCAAATGAACTTAAACGTTACGGCGTTTTTGTAACATCGCTGGAAGAACTATATAATTGGGGGAGAAAAAATTCAGTCTGGCCTCTGCAATTTGGTCTAGCCTGTTGCGCGATTGAGATGATTTCCGCAAGTATGGCGCGGTTTGATATTGCGCGTTTTGGTTCGGAGGTGTTCAGAGCATCGCCGCGTCAGGCAGATTTGATGATTGTTGCTGGAACAGTAACCAAAAAAATGGCTCCTCAAGTTGTTCGTCTTTACAATCAGATGGCTGAACCCAAATATGTTATAGCTATGGGAGCGTGCGCTATTTCGGGCGGCCCATTTAAACAGGGCTATAATGTTCTAAAAGGCATTGATAGGTTTATACCGGTAGACGTGTATATCCCGGGGTGTCCGCCAAGACCGGAGGCATTACTTGATGGCTTGATAAAATTACAAAAGATTATCGCTGAAGAAAATCTTTTGCAGGAAAAACAGGCAACAAATCTCCAAAAAACCGATGATGGTGAATTTGTTGTTCCAGAATATGGTGCTGAAGACCTTGTCCCGCCAAAGAATCCGGGATGGCATCCCAAACAAATAATCAGAAAAACCAATTAATAAAAATTGCGCAAGATGTTGCCTGATATAGAAACATTGAAAGTTATGATTGAAAGAGCGGTTCCTGGGGCGAAGGTGAATATCGTAAAAAATTCGTCTTTGTGCGGTCAGGATTCAATTGTTGTTGACAACGCGCATGCGGTTCAGGTTGCAAAGTTTTTAAAGGAATCGCCAGAGCTTCGTTTAGATTATGTCTCAAATGTTACCGGGGTGGATTGGCTTGACAGGACGGAAGAAGAAAAAATTACATACAAAAAGGTCATTGATGGAATTGAAAGGATACTGGTTGAGACTAAAAAACATTTCTATCCGGGATATCTTGAGGTTGTTTATCACCTTTATTCAATGCAACTGGCGCACGGTCCGGTCATTCTCAGGTTGAGAACTGGAAATAGGACTAACGATGTTGAAGTACCGTCCTTAACGCCAGTCTGGCGCGGAGCTGAGTTTCAGGAACGGGAGGTTTACGACCTATTCGGGATCAGATTTGTTGGACACCCCGACCTGCGGCGAATTTTAATGTGGGAGGGATTCGCTGGATATCCAATGAGGAAGGATTATATAGAACCTGATGATTATGAATATGAGCCGACACCCCACGGCGATGTATTAAAAAAATCTATGCGGCATTATCCACCAAACACAGAAGGCGGAAAATGACAGACTCTCACAATAATTTAACAGACGGTAGTGACTCGGGTTTTGAAATGCGCGACGTTGAGTCAAGAGCGCGTTTTGTTCTTCCCGATGATGTTTTTTATGACGGCGAGCTGGAAGGCGAATTACTTGAGGTCTCAATGGGACCACAACATCCTTCCACTCATGGCGTCTTTAGAATGGATGTAGCCCTTGATGGCGAACGCGTTGTTAAATTAAAACCAGTATTTGGATATTTGCATAGAAACCACGAGAAGATAGCCGAGTCAGGTTCTTATCTTGCTGCAATGCCCTATACAGACCGTCTGGATTATTTTTGCTCCCTTACAAATAATTGGGCTTATGCGCTTGCAGTGGAGAAACTTGCTGGAATCACTGTTCCTGAAAGAGCAGAGTATATTCGGGTTATCACGGCAGAATTAACGAGGTTACAGAATCACATTTCATTGATAGGTTTTTTGCTTCAAGATATGGGCGCAATGGGAACGCCGCTGATGTATGCCTTCAGGGAGCGAGAAAAAATCCTTGACCTCTTTGAGTCCCTCACAGGGGCTCGGATGATGTGCAATTATATGCGCTTTGGTGGCTGCAGATGCGACCTGCCGCCCGGATGGCTTGAACAGGCAAGAGCACTTGTTGAGAGATTTCCTGCGTTTCTGGATGAATATGAAGAATTTCTCGTGGAAAATGAGATTCTAAAAGCGCGCACAAAAGGGGTCGGAATACTTCCAAAAGAGTTAGCTATAAACGCCAGTATTACAGGACCTGTCCTGCGCGCCAGCGGCATTCCTTATGATATCCGCAAAGTGGATAGATATGGAATTTACGATCGGTTTGAGTTTGATGTCCCGGTTGGCGAACGCGGCGATACTTACGACAGATTTATCGTCAGACTAAAAGAAATGCGCCAATCTGTAAGAATATTAAAACAGGCATTAGCAGAAGTTCCAGACGGTCCGTTCATTAATGAACAGGTTAAGGTTCGTGGATTTAAACCTAAACCGGGCGAGGCATACGCAAGAATTGAGGCTCCAAAAGGCGAACTTGGTTTTTATATAATAAGCACTGGCGGCGCCTCGCCTTACAGGTATCGGATTAGACCGCCGAGTTTCATTAACCTGACTGTTCTTGAGGATATGTGCATAGGTCATCACATAGCCGATGTGGTTGTCATACTCGGAAGCATTGATATAGTTCTTGGCGAGGTTGACCGTTAACAATTTTAATTCACATCTATGTTTGGCAAAGGAATTGTAAAAGGATTGGCTGTAACGGCGAGAAACCTTATCGGAAGTTATACCGATAAGGAACGACTTGTTACTGTTCAATATCCGGAAGAAAAAAGACCGCAATTTGAAAATACGCGCGAGTTTCCATTTCTGGTTTATGACGATAACGATCCAATAAACGGGCTGCGCTGCGTTGCTTGCCAGATTTGTGAAAAAGAATGTCCGCCCCAATGCATTTATATCGTCAAAAAATCCCGCAAAAAAGAGGATGGCAAAATTCGGTATTATCCGGAAGTGTTTGATATTGACTTTTCGGTATGTATGAGTTGTCAAATCTGTGTGGAGGTCTGTCCGTTTGACGCAATAAAAATGGATGTTGTTTTTGAAAACGCAACTACAAACCGTTTTGAAGGCTTGCTTATAGGGCTTGATAAACTTGCCAAGCCAAACGAGTATTTCCACAAGATTCATCCAACTGAAGCAAAACAGAGTGACGCGCGAATAAAGGGTGGATAAATTCGCAGATTCACATTGTATTGCCATTTCCAATTGCCAGGTAGCTAATAAAAAGGATTCGTTTAGATAAAATTTGCTAAAACTTTCTGAAATAACGACAATTCTTTTGCTTAAAGGTTAATAAGAATGTATACTAAGAAATATTAATATATTTAATTATTTCTGATTGGTTTTAGTTAGAATGGACAAGAATAAAAACACAATTGATACTGCGGCAAAAACGCAGGTGATTAATCTTGACCCGACAAAGTATGGAACGTTCGCAGAGATCGGAGCAGGTCAGGAGGTTGCACGCTGGTTTTTCAGGGTTGGCGGAGCTTCAGGAACTATTGCAAAGACTATTTCCGCTTATGATATGACTGTTAGCGACGCGATATATGGACCCTGCGCGCGTTATGTAAGTCGGGAACGGTTGCAGGCAATGTTGAAATACGAGTTTGATCTTTTAATTGAACGGCTGGACTCCAAACGCGGAAATAACACGAGGTTTTTTGTTTTTGCAGATACAGTGACCTCAAAAAGTTATACGCGTAAAAGTGAATGGCATGGATGGCTGGGGGTAATGTTTCAGACCCAACCACGAAGCGAACCCTCTGAAATAATTATCCATATTCGTATGCTGGATAAAGAAGCCGTTCAACAACAGGAGGCGCTGGGAATAATGGGGGTCAATTTGATTTATGGCGCGTTATATTCATACAACGATCCAAAATCGTTATTATTTTCCCTTCTTGATAATTTATCTACCGATAGGGTAGAGATTGATATGGTAAAATTCTCCGGGCCTGCATTTGAAGGGGTGGATAATCGTCTTATGGCGCTGGAGCTTGTTAGAAACGGGATGACAGGTTCAGCGATGTTTACCGCGGATGGTGAAGTTGTTCAGGCTTCCGAGGTGCTTTATAAAAAATCGATCCTTGTTGAGCGCGGTAGTTTTCGTCCGGTTACAAACGCAACCATTGATATGCTTCATTGCGCCCAAAAGCAGTTTATCCAGGACCTCGGGGAAAATAGCGACGAACCGGTTGTTATTATGGAAATCACCTTGAAAAATCTTTCGGATATGGAGGGAAGCATTGACCCGCGCGATTTTTTAGACCGGGTTGATATTCTGGGAACTCTTGGAAAAACCGTTTTAATTTCAAACTATGGCAGGTATTTTCAACTTGCAGATTATTTGTTTAGATATTCAAAAAAGGTTATTGGTATTGCAATGGGTGTCCCAAGTTTGAAGGAATTGTTTGAAGAACAATATTACACTGACCTTGACGGTGGTATCCTTGAATCATTCGGCAGAATGTTTCGCAATGATTTGCGTTTATATGTTTACCCGAGGCTTGATTTAACGACTGGCGAGATTGTTACTCTGGAAAAATTTGAAGTTCCGACTAAACTAAAACATCTCTATTTATTCCTTGTTCAAAATGGATATATTCGCGATGTGCATGGATATAATCCTGCCTGTCTTCCAATATACTCGCGAAACGTGCTTGCAAGGATAAAAATGGGAGATCCCTCCTGGGAGTCTATGGTAGCTGAACAGGTGGCAAAGATTATAAAGGAACGACGCCTGTTCGGATATCAGAACGCAGACTTCGTAGCATCCGCTGACCATAATAATGCGGAAAAACAAGGTTAGAACAGTAGTCCGTCCCTCATCAATGCAATCATCTACACTTGCTGTTTGTTCTAATCAATTGTTGCCAAACGATTAAATAGATATAAAATCGGCGCGAGTGAGCTTGAACAAAGAACAAAATTCTGGTGTAAGCAATAAACAGGGCAGTGGTTCAAGCCGATTGAGTCCGAATCAATGGCGCGCGGGTATCGCGGCGTGGCTTGGATGGATGTTTGATGGTTTGGATATGCATCTGTATACGCTGGTTGCCGCGCCGTTTGTAATGCAACTATTGGGCGCCAGTTCTACGGCTGACGCCATAGTAAAAGAAAAAAGTTCCTGGATTCAGGCTGCATTTTTAATCGGCTGGGCGCTTGGCGGAGGATTTTTTGGCAGGATCGGGGACCTCTTAGGACGGAGCAGGACTCTTGCCCTCACAATTCTCACCTATGCCTGTTTCACCGGCTTTTCAAGCCTTGCTCAAACCTGGTGGCAGTTGCTCATTTTCAGGTTTCTTGCGGCGCTCGGAATCGGTGGCGAATGGGCAGTCGGTTCATCGCTTCTTGCGGAATCTCTGCCAAAAAACTGGCGTCCGTGGGCTGCTGCAATTTTGCAGACCGGCGTAAATATTGGAATATTATTTGCCTGCCTCACAGTCTATTTAATGGCTGGATTAAATCCGAGATACGTGTTTCTTGTGGGCATTTTACCAGCGCTAATAGTTTATTGGATACGAAGAAAAGTGCCCGAACCAATTGAATGGCAGAATGCAAGAACACAGCAAAAGGCGCCACCTATCGGGGACTTGTTTCGCGGAAATGTGCGCAGGATAACTATATTGTGTCTCATCGTTTGCGCTTCTTCTTTGACTGCCTGGTGGGCATTTTTATTCTGGAATCAACAACACTTGAGAAACCTTGCCATTGAAGCCGGAATGGATGTCAAATCGCGCGAACAACTCGTAAGCGCCGCATTCTTTATCGTCATAGGCGTTTCTGTTTTTGGGAATTTTTTTGCAGGATGGCTCGCAAAAATTTTTGGATATCACCGCGCTATTCTCTTAATGTTTATCGGTTTTTTTGCCTCAATGATTTTGACCTTTTGCATTCCTCGCAATCATTCAGAATTGTTATACTGGACGCCTGCGATCGGGTTCTTTTCCGGTGTGTTTGCGCTTTTCACAATGTATCTTCCGCCGTTGTTCCCAACGCTGTTGCGAACCACAGGGGCTGGATTTTGTTTCAATATAGGTCGCGTATCCGCAGCGTTCGGAACAGTGTTTTTCGGTTTATTTTCACAGGTCGGCGATTTCAGGGAGGCGCTGTTTTTAGCCGGTTTTTTATTCGTCCCTTCCATAATTTGCGCAACATTGCTTCCCGAACCAGCATAGTATGGAAGCAGGTAAAAATTGAAAATATGGATTATTTTCAATCTACGTGAATCATTCTTCTGTTAAACAAAACTGTTCAGTGAATTGTTGCAATAATAGAAAAGACTATTTAAGATTGGTAAAAATATACTTGTAGTAGAAGAATATTTTCAAAACATTAGCCATAGTGGTATTTAGATTTAAGGAATAGTTATGAAAAAAAATCACATAAAGTCTTCGCCTATCTTGAAAATTGTGCCATTTATTTCAGCCGTTTTCATCTTTCTGATTATGACAGGTTGCCAGAGTTCTCAATCTGTCGTAGTTGTACCGAGGTGGGAGAAGTATGAGTGTGTTTTAAGAAGTTCAGTGAGGTATACCAATCCCGTTCAGCAGGCAACATTGATGGCAACGTTTGTCTCACCGCTTGGCGAGAAGCGGACTGTTTATGGGTTCTGGGATGGTGGCGATGTCTGGAAAATTCGGTTTATGCCGGATATTGCAGGGAAATGGACTTTTACCACTGATTGTTCGGATAAATCAAACAAGGGGCTTGACGGCAAGAACGGTTTCTTTATTTGCACGGCGTCAAAGAATAACAATCGGTTCACCACTCACGGCGCTATTCGGATTTCAAGAGACCGTCGGTATCTGGAGCATCAGGATTTAACACCATTTTTCTGGCTTGCCGACACAGCATGGAACGGTCCACTTATGTCCACAGATGAAGAGTGGGATTTTTATCTGCAGACAAGGGCGAGACAAAAATTTACCGCCGTCCAGTGGGTTGCCACTCAATGGCGCGCTGCTCCTGATGGAGATATAAATGGCAGACTTGCTTACACTGGCAAAGAAAAGATAGAGATTAATCCGGAATTTTTCCAGCGACTTGACAAAAAGGTTGAACAGATGAACCGATATGGCTTGTTAAGCGCGCCTGTTTTGCTATGGGCGTTTGGTGGCGGTTCTCAACCTATGGTTAATCCCGGAATATCGTTGCCAGAAGACCAGGCAATAATCCTTGCCCGATATATGGTGGCTCGCTGGCAGGCTTATCACGTTGTGTGGATTTTGAACGGCGATGGTAATTACACCGGCGAACGAGCAGAAAAATGGCGTCGTATAGGACGCGCGGTTTTTGAAAACATTTATCACGCGCCGGTTACGCAACATC
>JBAMMJ010000182.1:16908-25727 GCA_039793825.1 Verrucomicrobiota bacterium
CGGGAGAATGTGGATTTTAAATGAATTCATTGATGAGAAGTGGTATGACATTTGCGGCTATCAGAGCGCTCACAATGAGAGCGAAAGCAATTTAAAGTGGATTATTTCCGGACCGCCTTCACAGGACTGGAGGCGGCAACCTTACCGTCCATTTATCAGCCTTGAAGCGCCGTACGAAAATCATATGGGCGAAAAAAGCCAGATGAACGCCGATGTTGTAAGGCGCGCGCATTACTGGTCTTTGCTTAATGCCCCGACCGCCGGCATAACCTACGGAGGACACGGTGTCTGGGGATGGGATGACGGCACCCGTCCGCCTGTTGATCATCCCGGCAGTGGAAAACCTCTGCCCTGGCAAAAAGCACTGTTTATGCCGGGCGCTCAACAGATGCGCTATTTATACGAATTCTTCTCTTCCATAGATTTTTATCGCCTTCGTCCCGAACCGGAAATTATCCTTAACCAGCCAACTGATATTAGAAAACACATCTCCGCAGCGCGTTCCGAAAATAAAGACCTTATCGTTATATATGCCCCCGATAATCAGCTCGTTGAAATAAAATTAGAGGCTTTGACGCAAATGCCAAAATCGCCAAATATGACCTGGCACAATCCGAGAACTGGCAAGTCTATGCCTGCTGTAGCAGTTCTGACAGATAAAACCTGTCAGATTCCTGTGCCGGAAAAAGGGGATTGGTTGTTGCTGATTAAGGCAGGAGAATGAAAATAATTTCTCAGGGTTAACGAAATTCAAAATTTTTGAGTTGTAAAATTTTCCGGAAGCTAAACAGTCAAAATACGCATTGCCATTGTGAATTATAAGATTTCGTTTCAGAATCGTCTATGTAAACAATGCTGTTGTCGAAAGATATATGACAATTTGGCTAATAATATAAAAATCATTTTTATGAAAACTACATTGACTCTAAACAATTTTTATTCAGCATTGCTTACATTGTTTTTTATAATGTTTATTCCAGCGTTTTCTCCAAATCAATCATTCGGAGCAAATCCGCCGAACATCATTATTATTCTTGCCGATGATATGGGTTACGGAGATTTGGGATGCTACGGGCATCCGAGCATAAAGACGCCCAATTTAGACCGTATGGCAGCGGAGGGGATGAGATTTACAGATTTCTATTCAACAGGCGAAGTCTGCACGCCAAGCCGCGCAGCCTTGCTTACCGGACGCTATCCAATCCGCAGCGGTATGTGTCACGACCGCTGGAGAGTATTGCGGCGTCAATCAATTGGCGGTCTGCCGCGCGATGAAATAACCATTGCAAGCGCCCTGAAAAAACAGGGCTATGCAACCTGTATGGTCGGGAAATGGCATCTTGGAAATTATGAAAATGTTCCAGAATTTCATCCTTTAAATTATGGATTTGATTATTATTTTGGACTGCCTCATTCAAACGATATGAATCCGACACCTAAGGCGCCAAAAGGCGCGACCTCACGACTTGATCAGGACCCTGAATGGTGGGCTTCTCCGCTTTACCGAAATAGGGAAAAAATTGAATGCCCGGCAAATCAGGCAACCTTGACCCGCCGATACACTGAAGAGGTAATCAAGTTCATCAACCAGAACAAATCCAGACCTTTTTTCATCGACTTTGCGCATACATTTCCACACGTGCCGCTATTTTCCTCAAAAAAAGATAGTTTGCGCGGGCTTTATGGAGATGTTGTTGAAGAGATAGATTTGAGCGTGGGACAAATTTTAGAAACTCTGAGAAAAACCAAGCTTGATAAAAATACATTTGTTTTCTTTACAAGCGATAATGGACCCTGGTTAACGCAAGGACTCGCCGGCGGTTCAGCAGGTTTATTAAAAGATGGTAAGGGTTCAACTTATGAAGGCGGAATGCGCGTTCCCGGGATCGCCTGGTTTCCGGGAAGAATAAAACCAGGAGTCGTTACACACGAACTTGCCTGCAATATGGACCTCTTTACCACATCTTTGAAACTCGCAGGGGCTCAAATCCCAAAGGACAGAATAATTGACGGAGTTGATATGAGCCCGATACTTTTTGGAAACGGTAAGAGCGCTCGCGACTTTTTTGTCTATTACCGCGGAACTCAGGTTTACGCCGCAAGACTGGGGAAATACAAAGCCCATTTTGTTACACGCTCATCTTATGGAGGAGAAGGACCGGTCGTTCACGACCCACCGCTTTTATACGACCTGTGGCAGGACCCGTCTGAACGTTTTGACATTTCGGCGCAACATCCCGACATCATAGAAAAAATTAATATTGAAGTTGCCCGCCACAAGGCAACAGTTAAACCGGTTAAAAATCAACTGGAAGAAGTTTTACAGGAAAACACATTAACAAAGTAAACAAGGTTTTTAATTTTTAGTATTTGGCAAAATTTAGGTGCTGTTCATTTTCTGTTTTAAAAATCCTGTATTATGCTATTCTTTTGTTGATGAAAGCGGGTTTAAAAGGCATTTGGTTAATATTGACGACTGCTGCAATAGTCGGTTCTATTTTTTTTGTTGCCAACTGTCCGGGGCAGGGGTCTTCAAAAATTTCACTTATCAATTATAACGGTTGGGAAAAGTCAGTAATGATTGAAGCACCAGAGGCAGAAGTGGAAGCAGTTATTGCAAGCGCTATCGGCGGGCGAATTATGCGATATGAACTTTACGGAGATAGCCTATTGTATGAAAATCGCAATGCCTATGGACTTACCTTTAACGGTAGTGGTCAGATGTTTTTCGCAGGAGGATACCAGTTTGACTTAGGACCTGAAATTCGCGATACCCCAGCCAGTCCAGTATTATGGCTTTCTAAATGGGACGTAAAAAGCGTTAAGGAAAATTCAGTTTTGTTAACCAGTCAACCTGACCATTCATTAGGCGTTCAACTTGAAAAAGAGATTGTGGTGGATTTTGAAACAGGTGAGCTTGGTCTGGTGCAAAGAATTCTAAATATATCAGAAAAAGAAATCACTGCCTCGCACTGGGATAGAACCTATTGCAAGGGTGGGGGATTTATTTTAATACCACTGTCTCGCTCAAGCAAATTTCCAGCCGGCTGGTCACTCCGCCATAAGATTCAGGACAGATATATTTACGATGGAATAAATCCCTCGTCGCCAAATGTTAAAGTCTATGGTCGGCTACTTGTTGCAAAGGCGGAAGGCGCGCCTGTAAAAATCGGCGCAGACACAGACGCTGGATGGATTGCATACATTCTCGGTTCCACTATGTTTGTCAAGTATTTTCCCCGCGAACGCGGAGGAGATTATCCTGATAGCGGTAATAACGTGTTTGCTTATATGGATGAGCGTCTCGTTGAATTTGGTCCGGTATCGGCTCAGAAAAAATTGAAACCATCTGAAAAATATGATTTTCCTGAAAAATGGTCTCTGATACAACTAAAGGAGCCTGTTAATGATTTCAAAAAGGCGCGTGCAGCTGCAGATAAAGTTCCACCTTCGCCGTTTAAATAACTGATAACTATCCTTTAACCACGGTTTGAAGCGCGTTGATAAAATTTTGCGCCATCACAGTGGCATCAAATTTTTCACGCGCAGCAGTTAAACAATTCTTTTTGCAATTATTGTAGAGATTTGTATCGTTTATCATCTTATCAAGGGCAGAGATGAGATATTCCGTAAAATTTGGCGCATAAAGAATTCCGGTATTTGTCTCTTCAACAATTTCCGGGAAACTTCCATGCCTTGGAAGAACCAATGGCGCACCGGCAGCCATCGCTTCAATTGTGTAAAGTCCAAAAGCCTCGCTCAAAACCGATGGCACACATAAAATGTCTATACTTTGATAAAACGCAATTTTTTCTTTTTTGTTAACATTTGGATAGAATTCCGTTTCTTCAAGGAGTCCCGCGTATTTAAGTTTTTGCTTCAATGTTTTTACGTAATTTTCATCTTTTGGAAGACAGACACCGCCAATTTTAAGTTTCAATGAGTTATATCCTTTGCGGTTTTTAAGTTCAATGAACGATTCAACAAGCAAATGAAGCCCTTTATCATCACACATCCTCGCAAAATATCCGATGGTTTTCGCTCGCTGATTTTGCACACCAGAAGTTGTCTGAAACTCGCTTACATTGATGCCGTTATAAACAATGCGGATTTTTTCATCCGGTATTATTAGCCGTTGCCTCATCGCGTTTGCGCAATATTGCGATGGAGCAATAAACAAAAGCGCATCTTTTATTTTTTCGTCCAGAAGCCTCCATACCCGCGCGCGGTAGACAGCTGACATTGAATTGATATAAGCGTCTTCACCCTGAAATTGACAAACAACCGCGCAATTAAGTCTTTCAGAAATCCTTCTTGCCATTCCAAGAAGCAATGAATTGGAAAGACAAACTACATCGGGTTTAAAATTTGCCTCAAGCCAATCCACAAGTTCTTCAAGTTCCCGCCGTTGTTTGCCTTCTTCTCCTTGAAGCATTGAGACCGCGATTTCGCCCACGTCGCGTGGATCGGTAGTAGATGAAAATCTCGCAGCCAGTTTAATCAGCGGTTTAAATGAGGTAATTTTTCTAATTAATCCCGGAGCATATCGGAATACCCCCAGGTTCTGGTCAAGAAAAACATTTATTCCATTGTAAAAGATCGGATATTTGTCAGATTGCGATTGGTCTTCAAGTTGGAGCGGAAGATACAGCGGCACAAGAATGGCTTTATGTCCAAGCTTGTTCAGGGCGGCAACCAACGTATTATCGTGAAGGCAACCCCCACAATACATCTTTCCCGCTCCCGGTGTTAGAAACGCAATTTTCACTTTATGCCGTTGTCCCTTTAAATTTCTAACCTTGTTTTTGCAATAGAATTTAATTAAATAATCTTAATTTGCAAAAATTTTTGTTATTGAAGAAACCGCTTTTACCGGAATTTCTAAAATTTTTTCCGTAGCCGATTCCTCCGCAAATATGATCTTTTCATTTTCAAATTGTATATTTTTACAAACTAATTTTGTGCCGTCAAAAAGAAGAATTTGATAGCCTGTCTGATTCGTCTTTTTGTTGTTGAACACAACAGCCCGCGCCGCTTCGCCGAGTCTGTAATAGCGAATACCCAGAATTACTGAACTCACAGTAAGTGTATCGCCCTCAATAGATTTAAAATCGGCTTCAAGAAAATCGTTATTTGAAAACAAGACTCCACTCCGATTTTCGGGAATAACCAGATCAGTCTCCGATAAATCGTTAAACAATACGTAGCAAATGTTTTTAGTAGTGATTAGCAGGTCGGGATTGAACAAAGTATACAGGCGAAAACCCGATTCGTTTGCCGATATAATATCGCAGTCAATCTCGCTTCCGCTCGTCAAAACCAATTTGTTTTTAAACGGTTTTGCTTTAATTCCTTTGATGCTGAAATTGTCAAAAAAGGCTCGCGCAGATATTAACATTTTGCCACTGCCGATAGCTAACCCTGCAAATATCCGTTGCGGAAGTTCCCTCTCGTAATGGAACACAGATGTCCAGCTCTTTCCATCTTTGGAAAAATATGCGGAAATCCTTCGGCGGTTTCTCTCCGCCCTAAACCAAACAGGTGGATTGATATTTATTTTAGAAACATTATCCATTCTGTCTTCATATTTTCGGATAAACATACCTGTCTTATCCTTTAAAGCAATTAGTATGCCATTTGCAGATTTATTCAATTTGTCTATTATTAAAATGCCAGCAAAGCTCTCTTCACCCTCAACTCTGTTTAACCGTGCAGCCATCTCAAAATCACCCTCTATCGGCGCATTTAAAAAATAATAGGATTCCAACGAAGAATCTTTCTCATTTGCCCCTGATGAACCTTCTATCCAGATTGTCTCCCCTGAAACTAAGTACCTTCCACGTATCCGGTTTATGCCTATATCAACCCCGGATGAATTAGCAGTTATGCTTCCAGTATTTTCAGAATTATCTCTCTGAGTGAATGCCAATTCCTTGATCTCTTTTAGTTCAAATTTTACAATTGAGCCGTCCGTTTTCTTTATCGCTATTTTGTTGTCTATAACCTGAAATTCTCCTGAAATATTTTCGCCTGATACAGTCTGAACTTTTGTATTTTCTTTCGCTTTTTTTAATGACCCAACAGGTGTTGATATTGCGCCTGTGCGCCTTATAAATGTGAGGTTATCTTCTGAAATTTCAATATCTCCTGCGCCGCGCGTCTTTACAACGATTTTATTTTCTGACATTGTTAAATACCGCGTAAAAATCGCCGAACCATCCTTCGTATAGATTTCATATTCTGTCGGCACATATTCAGAAACATTAAAAACCGCAGCTATTACGTCCTGTTTAATTCTATAAGTGCGTTTACCAGAAATTGTATTTATCTCTATTTGGTCGGCAGTCATATTCGCTAAACTGCCCTCGGCAAACTCGCCGTTTGCAAACATAACACCGCTCGGTTTACTAATAAGTTTTGATTCAATTTCATACGGTATCGGGATGAATAGAATCCTGGCAATGTAATTGGTGTGTATAAAGTGGGTTTTACCGATAATAGATACGTTTAATCTCTCATTTTCTAACCCGTATATTTTTGAGGCAATTTTTGAACTGTCCTTTAGAATTATAAAACTGTCATCATTTTTGTATTGTTTGTCAAAAAGTAATACATCACTAAAGCGCGCTTGCGCGGTTGAATTCTCTTTGCCACTGTAAACATAAAATCCAACATTTACTTTATTTTTACTCGGTAAATTAAAGTTTCCTAACCATTCCCACTTTCTACCATCAACGGATGCATACCCATAAAACAGCCCGCGCTCTCGTCTAAGCCTTATCCAGGCAGGAATACGAAATGTTGAACTAGTCCTCTTTTCAACAACCGCTTGATTTGTCCTGCAAAAGAATATTGCCCCATCTTTTGGGCTAAGACCAATACCGACAAATTCAGAATTAAAATCCTCGCTGTTCCGAACCATTATCCCGACGCCCCCGCCACTATCCCCGCCATAGAAATTGTTAACTTTTGTCAAAATATCAAAGTCTGAATCTAACTGAATGTAAACAAAATGCAATGTGTCGCCAATACTACCAATTCCAGCTCCGGCGCCTTTGACTGTGATAGAATAATTTAACGGTTGGCGACTCTCAATATTAAGCCGCACAGAGCCTCTTTGGCGCGGATTTCCAACATCCTGGCTTTTCCATTCAGGCGGAAGCCCTTCATATGGCTTTTCAACCTGTTTTGGAAAAATCAATTTAGCCGCAAGGCTATAGTCGGCAGGCTCAAAATATATATCCAGCAGTTCGTTTAAATCAAACCTTTGTTTATTTCCATTTTTATCAAAAACAATCGCGTTCGTTGTTAAATGCGCATCGCCCCTAAAAGTTTCAAGACTCGTAGTCAATATCTCTGCGCCAGATGCAGATTGAAAACCCAAATATAGAATACTTAGAATTAAACAATGAAAGCATCCTGACTCATTTATCTTTTCTTTTACCGTCAAATTCATTTTTATGATTCAACCAAATCCATCACATCTTTTGACGAATTATGACAATTCTAAATTTAATAAGAATGATTGCTCAAATTGCTCTTTTCAATTCATTCTATGGAGCCGTCCACAACCTTTTATGAACTCCCAATCCCAACGCTACCTTGAGAAAAACATTAAACTACTTTAAAATCCTACATTGTAGGATAGATTTTTTCAAAATAAAAACCACCATTGAATAATAACCTGAATCATTAACATTGAACTCAACGATTGATTCCATAATCGGTCAAAATACAACCTCATTTTTGAAAGGGTTACGATACTGTGGACTGGTTTAGTGAACACAATTCCTCTCCGTTCCTCTGTGTCCTCTGTGATGAAAAATAAATAAACCACAGAGAACACAGAGAGACACAGAGCAGAAACATTTTGTTGACACCCATCAGAGTTGTATTGATATTTTTGCATTTTTCTATCCACCTAATTATGAGTGATTGCCAGTGTATGACGCCTTCGGAGTCGGTTCAGCCAATTACTAAATAATATTGAAAAATCTTATTTCACCCAAAAGTGCCTTTTTTCCTGAAATGCTAATGATTCAGGTAATAATAACCAAACAACTCCTCCTTTGATTGATATGACTGATCAGGTCTTTGAACCCCAGCCCGATATGACCAGAAGAATTGAGAAAAAGAAATTTCCCCTAAGAATGGAGGATTTCAAAATTCAGAAGCAAACAACAAAACGAGAAATGAAAACTAATCACCTTTTACTACCATCTTTCAATGGATTTTATATGATTGAATATAAAAATAAATCCACTCAGAACGATAATGCTTCCATTTAAAAATATGAAGAGACGCAGGCACAATCTCCCGCGCCGCAACTAAGTTCTCACTCTATTTGAGGTGTGTATTCGGGGATAATCCGATGAAGACGCTCCTTGAGAAGTTTTGAGTCTCCGTTGTAAAGATATGGCTTGATGTTTGTGAGAAAACTGCTTATCTGCTCGTATGGAGGCGCCTTTCCCGTGAAGCGCCAAATCTTGGGATGTTTAGTATGTATATGTTTCTCTTTATCGTAACACAATTCTTCAAACAACTTCTCGCCCGGACGCGGTCCGGTAAAAACTATCTCAATATCAATCCCCGGTCTCAACCCGCTGAGCTCAATCATCTGGCGCGCCAGCTCGGCAATTTTTATTAACCCGAGCCGTTGCCATTGCCATTGCTTTTTTTCCCGTTCTCTTCACAGATTCTTCTTATCCTTTCGTTAACAGCCGATGCAATCTCGCCCAATAAATTTCGTTTCTCAATGTGCAAATCATCATTTTGTTCTTTATGATAAAATACAAGCCGCAATCCGGTATCTTCAAAAT
>JBAMMJ010000183.1:0-6079 GCA_039793825.1 Verrucomicrobiota bacterium
AGTGTTATGGAGGAGCGGATAGATAAAGTTTTAAAACTTGTAGAACTTGACCAGGTCAGACATCGCCTCATAAAAACTTATTCAAAAGGTATGCAACAACGCGTGGGACTTGCGCAGGCGATTATAAATGATCCCGAACTCTTAATCCTTGATGAACCAACAAGCGGGCTTGACCCGATCGGCAGGATGAAGGTAAAGCAAATAATTCAAAGATTAAAAAATGATGGCAAAACAGTCTTCTTTTCATCGCACGAACTCGGTGAAGTTGAAACCGTGAGCGACAGAGTGGCGATTCTTAATGAAGGTGTTTTGGTGGAGCAGGGGCGAGTGGACGATTTGCTTGAAAAATATAAATGCAACCTTGAACAGGTGTTTTTGAATGTGATTGGTTACAGAGAGCAACCGCTCTTATTGTAAGTTGCGTATAAATGTAACTTTTTAATCAAGTATCAATCTCTGGATTGTAATCAGATTTGTTTAAATTAAATATTAATCATTTGATTATATATGTTTTAGATTTGCTTAAAATTTAGCCAGAATAGGCATTGTAATAAAAAGGAAATTAATTTCTTTCGTGAAAGGTTAAGTTTTTATCGGTTCTTTGCAAAATGCCTGTGATTTTATGGCAAAAAACGAGCTTCACGCAATGTAGTTGTGGCTTGAAAGTGGGTTTTATAATGGATTATATGTATTAGGTAGAGGTAAAATACTTGGAAAGATAAATTAACTAATGGAAATTGTTTAGAAACGATTTGTTATTATGGGCATTAAGCTGAACAATGTGCGCGCTCTATCACGGGTTTCAATTCTTGAGATGTACAGGAGAAAAGATTTTTATGTCGTGCTGATTTTAACTGTCTTGCTCACATTGGCGCTTGGTTCAATGAATTTTTTCAACGAGGCGAATATTACCGGTTATGTGAAGGAAATATGTCTTTTATTGATCTGGGTATTTGCGCTTGTAATTGCGGTAACATCCGCCGCTCGCCAGATACCGTCTGAAATTGACAGCAGAACAATATTTCCGCTTCTTGCAAAGCCTGTAACGCGTTCGGAGGTTTTAATTGGAAAGGCGTTAGGCTGCTGGTTAGCCACAGGGGCGGCGTTGCTTGTCTTTTATTTCATCTTTGGATTGTTGACGGCGGCGCGCGAACATTCTTTGAATTTGCCGTTACTTATTCAGGCTCTTATTTCGCACTGGATAATGATTGGCGTGGTTATATCAATGGCATTTTTGGGTTCTGTGGTATTTGCCGCTCCGAGCTCAAACACAACAATTTGTTTCGTTGTCATAGTGGCGATTATGATACTCGGCAGGCATTTACATAAACTTGCGCTTGGAATGTCGGAACCAATGCGGACTATTGTTGAACTTCTCTATTTTTCCATCCCGCATATTGAATTGTTTGATTTGCGGGACCTGCTCGTTCACAACTATCCGCCGGCGCCCTGGGGCAAGTATTTCGTGCTGTTGATTTACGGCGTTGCTTACTCGGCGATTTTCATTGGTGCCGGGTGCGTTGTGTTCAACCATAAACGGTTGCGATGATGCAAAAAATTTCAAGTGGTTATATTTTGGGTTTGTTGTTTGTGTTGTGTTTTGGTCTTGCCTGTTATCTGGAGAGATGGCAGTTGACAACACAGCAGAGCAGGATTGCCACAGGTGGCGGTATATTCTCTGCGATTTTAGGCGAAAGCCAGAGTATAATTAGCGCTCTATTGTATCTTAAAGCCGATGTTTATTTTCACCGTGGATTTTATCCAAGTATTTTTGAGAATGTATCCAGTAGTGGAGAGCATTCGCATTTAAAAGGAGGCGCTGACTACGCGGAAAAAGGTTTTCCGCAAAATGGGGATGGGCATCACGTCGCAAATGCCAGCCAAACAGGACACAATCACGAAAAATGCGAGAAAGATGTTTCGTCTGCGCCTTTGGACTGGATAGACGCGTTAAGCAGAAATTTTTATCCGTCGGTCCACGTCCATGCCAATGAAATACCCGGCGGACAAAAGGAACTATTGCCCTGGCTAAAATTAGCCGCTATGTTTGACCCACACAGGATTGAATCTTATACAGTCGCGGCGTTCTGGCTAAAGAGTCTTGGAAAAGTAAATGAAGCCGAAGAATTTTTGCGCGATGGTTTAAGGGCTAATCCGGGGAATCCTGAGATTTTGTTTGAGCTTGGAAAGATTTATAAGGACGAACGAAAAGATGTTGCGCGCGCGAGAAACCTCCTTGAACTTGCCTTAACCAGATGGAAAGAACGCGCCTCAAACGAATCGGAGCCAGACACTTTTTTGCTCCAACAAATTCTTGCAAACCTTGCCCAATTGGAACGTGACCAAAAAAATTATCCGCTTGCTATTAAATATTTTGAAGAGCTTAAAAAATATTCTCCGAATCCACAGGCGATTCAGAAACAGATAGACGAGATGAAAGTACAATTGCGGAAAGCTGGATAGAAATTGTTAAAAATCTTGCGGTGTCAACACTGTTTAGTTTTTGATAGAAGAAGCGCAGGGGATACAGCAATGGAGATGGTCGTGTCAGTGGTTAAGAGATAATTTCTGGGGATATTGTTTATGTATCTTTTGGCGTTGGTTATTATTCAAAAGCATATTAATCTGGATTTGGTTGTGGCAATTGCTCGGAATGGTCCTGATTTATTTTAATTTTGGGAATGGAAAGTTCAGAGAAAATATTACGCGAATTTTTACGTCACCTTGAGGTAGATAAAAATGCCTCGCAATACACGGTGCGGAATTATCGCCAGGCTCTTACGGAGTTTTATCAATGGTATAAAGAGCAAAACTCCCGCGAGCCTGAATGGAAGAATTTAACAAACGATGATTTTAGAGGATATCTTCGCTATTTAAGCAGAGAAAATTTCAGCAAGTCGGCAATTCATTTGCGATTCAGCGCTTTCAGGACTTTTTACAGGTATTTAATTCGGCAGGGTTATGCGGCAGCTTCTCCTTTGGGCGGCATTTTATTACCTAAATCAGGCAGGCAGCTGCCGAAATTTTTAACAGTTCCGCAAACACTTGAACTGTTAAACGCGCCGCTCAAGGAGCTGGAATCCTTGAAATCAAGCAAAGATAAAGAGGTTGATACCGTCTCTTGTTATCGGGACGCCGCTATACTTGAAACTCTCTATTCCTGCGGGCTACGCATCAGCGAGTTGTGCGGGTTAAAGGTGGAGGACATAAATTTTGAGGAGCAGACTGTATCTGTCAGGGGAAAGGGCAAAAAGGAACGGCTTGTTCCAATTGGGCGACCGGCAATCAACGCCATTTTGAATTACTGGAAGCTGTTGCAGGCGCCGCCGTTGCCGGACGAATCGGTGTTTTTTTCTAATCCAAAAAAACGCGCTCCAATGTATCCGCGTCTTGTGCAAATGAAGATTAAAAAATATCTTTCGCTTGCCGGGTTAGACCCCTCAATAACGCCCCACACACTCCGACATAGTTTTGCAACCCATATGCTTGACGCAGGCGCGGATTTAAGAAGTGTGCAGGAGTTACTCGGTCATTCACACCTTGTAACCACTCAGATTTACACGCATATTACAACAGAACATTTAAAACGCGTTTATGATAAAACTCATCCGCGCGCTTAAAAGGTGTGTCTTTGCATATAATAACATTTTGACGTGAATTGTGCGTTGTACCCATTTTAGAATTGTCTAATCTGCATTTTAACAATGTTTAAGCGTAAATATGGATTGAGTTCCATTTATTAAAGCGTTTTGACGCCAACGATTCGGGGTTGTAGATATTATTTTTCTTTTACTTTGTTTTTGGTCTATTCAAAATAGTTAAAATGATAGTAGCGTTGCGGATAAAAAATTTTGCCCTTGTTGAAGAAGCGACGATTGAATTTTCGCCCGGTTTCAACGCAATTACCGGCGAAACAGGGGCAGGAAAGTCAATTCTTATCGGGGCGCTTTCTTTGCTGCTGGGGGAACGGGCAGATCGATCGGCGATTCGCAGCGGCTCGGATTATTGTTCTATAGAGGCAGTGTTTGATATTGGCAAACTGGCGGCGCAGATCAATCAGTTTCTTGAATCTGCAGGCATTGAGCCCTGTCAGGATAATCAGCTAATAATAAAAAGGACCATAATGGTTTCAGGCGCCACGCGTCAGTATGTCAATGGTTCTCCGTCAACACTTTCAACGCTTGAAGGACTTGGGAATATGCTCGTTGATATTCACGGCGCGTATGAACACCAATCGCTTCTCAAACCGGTCTGTCAGCTGGCATTGCTTGACTCCTTTGGAGGGCTTGAAAAACAGCGCGCCGAGTATGAAGCACTTGTCAAAAAGTTTATTAGAATACAGGAGCAGATTAAATCCCTTGTGATGGATGAGCAAACCTTTAGCCGCGAATTGGACCTGCTGCGGTTTCAGGTGGAGGAGATTAAAATGGCGAATCTATCTGACGGGGAAGACCAGCTGCTTGAAGACCAATACAGGCGCGCAGCCAACTCTGCTAAACTTGCGCAGCTCTGCGCTGAACTGCAACAGGTTTTCGCCGATTCTGATGAATCGCTACTTAATAAATTAAATATTGCCGGCAGGATTCTTAACGAAATCTATCGCGCTGACGCATCGGTGGAAAATCTGCTTATTATTCACCGCGACCTCGTAGATCAGGTGCAGGAGTTTAATAGGCTTTTAATCAGATATGCCGATAATATAGAGATTAATGAGGAACAACTCTCAGTAATTGAATCGCGTCTGGATTTAATAAACTCCCTGAAAAAGAAATATGGTCCGAAACTGGCTGATGTGGTTGCGTATGGAAAAGAGGCGGAGGAAAAGTTGAATCGGTTATTGCATCGGAACGAAGAGCTTGAACAACTCGGCAAGGAACGAGAAAAAACAAAAAACCAGATAATAAATGCCGCCAGAAAACTCTCCTCTGAGCGAAAAAAAGTTGCGCCTGAACTTGCAAAAAGGATTAACGCGCAACTGCCGCAGATCGGGTTCAGACAACCGCGATTTGAAATAAAAATTGATTTTAATCTTCCTGATTTTGTGTCTCCGCCTCCATTGAGCGGATGTGACACAGTGGAATTTTTGATTTCTCCAAATCCGGGAGAGCCGCTAAAACCGCTTCGCGCTATTGCTTCTTCTGGAGAACTTGCCAGAGTAATGCTCGCGCTTAAAACCGCGCTTGCTGACCACGATTTGGTGCCGGTGTTGATATTTGACGAGGTTGACGCAAACATTGGTGGCGAGACCGCTACGGCGGTCGGTAAAAAGATGAAACAACTCGGTTCTCGCCATCAGGTCTTGTGCATAACTCACCTTGCCACAGTGGCTGCCTGGGCTCAATCGCATTATCTTGTGAAAAAGGAGGTTAAAGATCAGAGAACATACACGTTTATAGAGCGATTGGAAGGCGAGGATAGGGTATATGAACTTGCAAGAATGCTCGGTGGACGTTCAGAAATTTCTGTTGAACACGCAAAAGCTTTGCTAAAAAATCGCGATTGATTAAAATTATTTACTTGTAAAAATTTGCAATACGATTATCTTTTAGTGTTTTTATGAAAGAGAACATACATCCGAAGTATGTAGATGCGGAAATTAGGTGCGCTTGTGGAAACGTGATAAAGACCCGTTCCACCAAGCCAACTATTATTATTGGTATTTGCAATGTCTGTCATCCGTTCTATACAGGGCAACAGAAGTTTGTAGATACAGCAGGCCGCGTTGACAAGTTCCAGCAACGGCTGGCAAAGACGCAAGCCGCTCAAGCCGCTCTTGCATCTATCAAAAAGAAGAAACGTTAGTCTTAACGCGATTTTTTCCGACAGCTCGGATTTACCCGCGAATCGGGTAAATCCGGGTTTCTGTTTTTGTTATAAAAAGGAAAAACCCTTTGTAATTATACGAATTAAATAAAACCGGCAATGGAATTAAACATTGAACCATATATTGAGAAGGCTATAAAGCGTTTTACCGAGGTGGAGAACGCTCTTTCGGACCCTTCGGTTTTTAATAATCCGCAAAAAATGCAGGAGCTTTCAAAGGAATATGCCCGTCTGAAAGAGGTTGCCGAACTTGGAA
>JBAMMJ010000183.1:6089-6656 GCA_039793825.1 Verrucomicrobiota bacterium
ATATAAAAAGGTTTTAAAGGATATAGAGGAAAATCAAGCGTTGTTAAAAAGCGAGGTGCCGGAATCGGAATTGCATCAACTTGCCGAAGAAGAGATTAAGAGACTCAAAGCCGAATCTAAGAATCTTTACAACCAGATTTTGTTGAAACTTTTGCCGGATGAACCTTCCGACGCCCGAAACACGATTATTGAAATTCGGGCTGGCGCCGGGGGTCAGGAATCCGCTCTTTTTGCGGCTGACCTTTTCCGAATGTATACAAGATATGCTGAGGAACGGGGTTGGAAAACCGAAGTGCTTAGTTCAAGCCCTTCCGATCTGGGCGGGTTTAAAGAAATAATATTTAGCGTAACCGGAACGGATGTGTTTAAAAGGTTAAAATACGAAAGCGGCGTCCATCGCGTTCAGCGAGTGCCGATTACCGAAGCCTCCGGTAGGATTCATACGAGCACAGCCACCGTTGCCGTCTTGCCCGAAGCCGAAGAAGTGGATATAGAAATCAAACCCGAAGACCTTGAAATAACCGTCTGCCGCGCCTCGGGTCCCGGAGGGCAAGGGGTTAATACTAC
>JBAMMJ010000183.1:6666-21232 GCA_039793825.1 Verrucomicrobiota bacterium
TCCACAAACCAACCGGTATGATAGTCCGCTGCGCAGATGAACGGTCTCAACAAAAAAATAAGGCAAAAGCGTTGAAGGTTCTCAGGACCCGGCTATTAAACAAAAAAATTGAAGAGGAAAACGCAAAATACGCCGCTCAACGCCGCGCTCAGGTAGGCACAGGCGAGAGAAACGAACGAATAAGAACCTATAATTTCCCGCAAAACAGAGTTACTGACCATCGGATTGAACTTACCATATATAATCTCGGCGCCTTTATGGACGGAGATTTAGACCCGATAATTGAGCCGTTAATGCTCAAAGACCTTCAGGAAAGACTGCTTGCGCTTTAAATTATCTATTTTTGGAATAAATAATCGTATTTGCTGCGTCTGGCTTTATAAAGCAGTTTTGCCAGAACCAGTCGCTGTCTGGTTACGGATGCGAACAACGGTTGGCGCAAAGACAAACTGAATCCTTTATGATTCTATGGTGTTTAAGATATTAGGACAGGTTTTGTCATAGAATATGATTTTTAAAAAGATCAAACTCGTGCTGCTTATCGTGGCGATTGGTCTGCTCGCTGCGGTGATAGTGGGGGTGTTGATCCCGATGTTGAGACAGCAGGAAAGACCGCCGCGAATTTACGATACAGCAACAATATTAAAGCAGACGCAGGGACTGGTTGAGCTCGTTACGGTAAAGTATGTTCTACAACGGGTGGTTGTTCTGGAAGACGCAAAATGGTATGGAGAAAATCGGGTTGTGCTTGTGGTTACGGGAGTTGTCAAAGCCGGGGTTGACCTTTCAAAACTGACACAACAGGATATACAGCTAAACGGGACTAACCTCATCATTAGTTTGCCGCCAGCTCAGATAACCGATGTTTATATAGATGACAAAAATACGCAGATAGTTGAACGCTCAACCGGGCTTTTACGAAAATTTGACAAAGACCTTGAGCAAAATGCGCGCCGCCAGGCAATAGATGATTTGCGTCGGGCGGCAAGATATGGCGGAATATTGGCAGATGCCGAACGACAGGCTAAAACCCAGTTGAAACTGATGTTTTCAAATTTAGGCTTTTCGGTTCAATTTAAATAAAACCGTTTGCAATAATTTAAACTCGTGGTAAAAAAGAAGATTATAATTGATAACAATTGAATATATAAGAACAGGAAAAAGATATGTCACAGCATAGAAGTTTAAGAGCGAGCGCAATAGTTGGCGCTAAACGGAATGTGTTAAAGAGATTTGAACGCGTTGCCCTTTTGAAGAAGTTGGGCAGGTGGAAAGAGGGCGACCGGGTTATTGGTTTACCGAAGACGAAGCCCGAATAAAATTATAGCCCTGTCGGGACTGCCTTTCAAAAGGGTGAGTCTTGATGCGCGCTGATGCTTGTCAGGCTTCAAAAATTTTTGGCTGACGCCGGTGTTGCTTCACGGCGGGCTTCAGAGCAATTAATTCTTGAAGGCAGGGTCAGCGTCAATGGCAAGCCGATTTCAGTTCTGGGGACAAAAGTAGACCCGCAGCAGGATAAGGTAGCGGTTGATGGCGTTGTTGTTAAGCCGAAAAAGAAACTTTACATTGCGCTACACAAGCCGCGAGGCTATATATGCACCAGGCGCGATCCAGAACAACGCAAGACAATATATGATTTAATACCTGCCGAGTGGGCGAACCTTTACAATGTGGGTAGACTTGACCGCGCCAGCGAAGGTTTGATTTTTTTGACCAACGACGGCGCGTTTTGCCTGCGCTTGACCCATCCACGTTACGGGGTAACAAAAACATACATTGCTCAGGTTACCGGACGGGTGGAAAAGCCGTTTCTTGAAAAGATTTGTAAAGGTGTTTATCATAGCGGCGAGCGGTTAAAGGCGTTGAAGGCAAAATTGATTTCAGCTAACAACACGAACAGCGTTGTTGAAGTTGAATTGAACGAGGGTAAAAACCGTGAGGTTCGGCGACTTTTTGAAGCAATAGGGTTTAAGGTTAATAGACTTGTTCGGACAAAAATTGGGAACATAAAACTGGGACAGCTCTCCGCCGGCAGATGGCGGGTGTTGACAGAATCCGAAATTAAATCTTTACTTGGATAAAAGATGAAAAAGACTCTTAATTCATTTGTAATAATCGCGGTGACCGCCATTTGCGGTCTACAAACATTGCCTGCTCAAGAGCAGGGCGTCATTACGCGCGATAGAGTCAATGTGCGCGGACAACCCTCGGTTTTTAGCGAGGTCTTAACCCAATTGAACAAGGGTGATAAGATCACGATTATTGAATCGGTTAAAATAGAAAAGCCGAAAGAGGGCGACCTTTCGGATTGGTATAAGATAAAACTCCCACCAAACGTCTCCGTCTGGGTCAATTCAGCCTATATTAACACGAATTTTTACACCGTAATTCCAAACAGGTTAAATCTGCGGGCAGGTCCGGGCGAACAATACAGCGTTTTAGGCAGATTGGAGAAAGGCTCGTCGGTAAAAGTAATCAAGACTTCTGGACAATGGTTTCAGATAGAGCCGCCAGATATTGCTTATGCGTTTATTGCAACCGAATTTGTGCAGAAACAAACCGCGCCTGAAAAGCCGCTTGTTACGGAGAAAGTTGAGGAAGCAAAACCTATTGCTCAGCCTGTTGAAGCGAAACCGGCCGAAACAAAGCCTGTTGAAAAGCCAGCGGAAGGAAAGCCGCCGATGGAAAAAGAAGAGAAACAGACGCCTCAGAAACCCGAAGGCGAATCAAAACCAGCTGAGGGCGAATAGCCGGTTGGCGCGACCCCACAGCCCGAGAAACCAGTTATAAACCTTGAAGAACGTCCGCTTATTAAGCAAGAAGCGGAGGCAAAAGAGCGGGTGCTGGCTTTGATTCAGGGGAGAACGCCCGCGCCACCACAGCCAATAATTGAACCTGGAGAAACCACAACAAAGACCACGCCTTCCGTGCCGCCAAGAATTGTTACTCGCGAAGGTTATGTGCGCGGGACATTGAATATTCAGGCGCCGTCGCCGTTTGTATTGCAGACCATAGACACTGGCAAAACAATCAATTATCTCTATACGACCTCAACAAACATCTCACTTAAACAATTTAAAGGCAAAAGGGTTCTTGTTACCGGGAAAGAAGCAATTGATAAACGTTGGCCAAATACGCCGGTATTGACTATTGATACAATCAAAGAGGTTGAAGAAGAGTCTAATGCAAACCAATAATACTGCACCAAGAAACAACATCATTGATGGGCGCGCAATTGCGGAGCAAATTCACAGTGAAACTTCAAAAAAGGTTGAGGCGCTGAAAAGCCGTGGGATTACGCCGGGGCTTGTTTTTATCAGAGTTGGTGAAGACCCTGCTTCGGTAGTTTATGTCGGAATGAAAGAAAAGATGTCCGCACGGCTTGGCATACGTTCACAAACGTATGTCTTGCCGGAGCAAACAACTCAGGAAGAACTTCTTGATCTGATTGAAAAACTTAACAACGGCCCTGAAGTTCACGGAATTCTCGTTCAGGCGCCGTTGCCAGACCATATTTCGCAAGAAACAATTTACTCTTCGGTGAAGCCGGAAAAAGATGTTGATGGGTTTCATCCGTTGAATGTGGGTAAACTTTTACTTGGCGACCCGACTGGATTTCGTCCTTGCACACCGGCTGGAATACAGGAGCTGCTGATTAGATCAGGAGTTCAAACCGAAGGCGCCGATGTGGTGATACTCGGACGGGGCGAGATCGTTGGCAAACCGATGGCGGCGATTCTTTGCCAGAAGGCAAAAGGCGCAAACTCAACGGTAACAATCTGTCATTCACGCACCCGCAACATTGAGGAACATTGTAGAAGAGCTGATATTTTAATAGCCGCGATTGGAAAGGCAAAATTCGTCAAGGCAGATATGGTAAAGCCGGGCGCGGTTGTTATAGATGTTGGGGTTAATAGAATTTCAGACCCAACAGCAAAAGGTGGAAGCCGCATAGTTGGCGATGTTGATTTTGAACAGGTGCAACCGATTGCGGGCAAGATCACGCCGAATCCGGGCGGTGTGGGACCGATGACAATTGCTATGTTGATGCACAACACCGTAAAGGCGGCGCAAATGGCTGCAGGCATTGTTTAATCGGTTGCTGTAATACCGAATTTTCATTTGATTTTTCGTTTGATAAATTAAAAAGCATTTTGGGAGATAATTTTTATATGAGCGTAAATCCAGTAAGAATAATGCCTGACCTTCAATTCTCGGTAGTATGCGAGGATATCAGGCGCGAGTTTAACGGAAAATTCATTTTAGTTGGCGTCATAGACGCCATCATCGTGCCTGAACTCCCTTTCAGAATCCCGAGACTTTACCTGTTTAATCGGTGGACGAGCGGCGTTGGTGATTTTTGTGAGAATGTGCGGCTAATTTCCCCTGATGACGTTTCAGTTCTTGCTAAAACCGAGGTCAGGTTTAACCTTGAAAGTCCTTTTCACACTGCCACCACAGTTTCGGTGTTCAATGGGATTGAACTGAAATATCAGGGTTTTTACAGTATAGAAGTCTCTGTGGACGATGTCAGGAAATTGCGGATACCAATAAATGTTGTTGCCGCGCCAAAGCCGAATCAACAAACTGCTCAACCCCAGCCGCAACAAAACGTGGAAAATCCTCCACAAGAAAAAGGGGGTGGCGAGGCTGAAAGTTAATTCAATATGTCGGTCGCGGATTCCATAAACGACAGTATGGTTCCGGACCCACGCCAAAACAGGGGCGATGGCGGTGACAATAAACACGCCAGCAAAGAAAAAGGTGGCGCAGACGAGTTAAATAATGCAGGGGCTTTTTTGCCGGTTACGCCGCGCGCAATAGCCGCCTACAAAAACTTAAAGACAATCAATTTCATTGCCTACTGGCTTTTCTACGCCGTTGTTTGCTCGCTCGCTATAACATTTGTCTTTGAACGTTGCGTTATCTCCTTTGTAAGCAGAGCAATAACTAACCTGCCACAATCAGGGGAGGTGGTTACAGGCAGATTGAATGGCTGGGAGACTAACGGCATCTCAACGCTTATTGAAAGCAGATTCATTTCAATATACGTCAATTCTTCAAATAACGATGACCTATCCGACGCTGCGGATTTACAAATCGTCTTTGCAAAGGATGAATTAAGGTTGCGTTCATTACTTGGTTGGCTGGCGGTTAAGTACCCGAAGTGGTTGCGTCTGCCGCTGAATTATAAACAACTTTGGCCTATTTGGGGTGCATATCAAACGGCTATAATAACGGGTGTTTTCCTGTGTTCGGTGGTTTTATTACTCGCAAGCTGGACGATACTTGCGCTTGTTTATTCTAACATCTTAATCTTTATTGCTCGCATTTTAAAAAGATTAACAGGAGGCAGAGGCGGGGCATTTAAAATTGCCGGCGCCACGTTAATACCCGGAGCGTTGATTATGACAATGGGATTGCTTTCTTATTCGTTTGTTTATATTGATTTAATAAGCCTGCTGATTGTGTTTGTGTGTCATATTGTTATCGCATGGATTTATCTTATTTTAAGCGTGTTTTATTTGCCCATTAGACCTGCTGAATCAAAGAATCCATTTATAAATGGAGGTGGGCGTTCAAATGTCGGTAAGTCAGAAAATCCGTTTATTGGTTGATTTATTTAACAGGGCGTCTGTAAATTTTGTGAATTGCAGCCTGATCTGTCGGTTTTATAATTAATTCGTCAATACAGACGTGAGTCGGACGCGATGCAACCCACAGAATTGCCTCTGCAATATCTTGCGCTTTAAGCGGTGTCATTCCTTCGTAAACTTTTTTGGCGCGATCTTTGTCCCAATTGAACCGAACGAGTGAAAACTCTGTTTCAGCGAATCCGGGGTCAACTGTGCAGACGCGAACGCCTGTTCCGCACAGCTCAAGCCTCAGGGCTCGCGTTATCTGAAGTTCGCCTGCCTTTGCCGCGCAATAGACAGAGCCGCCTTCATACACAGACCTACCGGCGATTGAACCTATATTGATAATCAATGAACCGGGATTTTTAATCATCATCGGGATACAGGCGCGGCACATCCGCAATATGCCGAGCACATTTGTTTGAATCATAAACTCCCAGTCCTCGTCTTTTCCTTCGGCTACTGTGTCCAATCCTTTTGCCCCGCCAGCATTATTGACAAGCACACCAAGTCTGTCTGTGAATGATTTTGTCCAGTTGACAAATTCCTCAACACTGGTTGTTTTTGAAACGTCAAGATAATGGTATTGGGCAGAAGCGGCTCCATTTTTTAAGCATTTATCTGCCACTGACTTCAACCGTTCAACCCGTCTGGCACCGAGCAAAAGATTTGAACCCTTTTCAGCAAACGCAAGCGCGGTTGCCTCGCCTATTCCGCTTGACGCACCGGTTATCAATGCCCACTGACCTTTTAAATCCCATTTCGTCTCCATACAAAAACTTTTTGATATTTTTTGTTTTATTTTTCAGGGTAAAAATAAACCTGGTTAATTCTGTTTACCCATCAGTTCCCACCTTAATACTTTGTCGCGCGAAAAGATAATTTCAACCCTGCTATAGACGTTTTTTTCTTTTTTCGTGCACTTTTGCAGATAAATTCGTCCGCCTCTTTCAAACTCTTTAAAAAATATTTTTGGCTTTTTCCCACCCATATATTCGCCATACCCCCATCTGGAGCCTTCGGGAACGGTTTGTTCGGCGAATTTTTCGTCCGGTTCTCCAAATGCTATAAAAACTGCATCGGCGCTCATTCCTGTAGAAATGATTTTCTGCTCAATCAGTGCGCGCGTGTCCCACGACATTGAACCATATTGAAGCCATTTATCGTGCTTTCTGGAGTCAATGTTGTCATTTAGCGATGAACATCCGCCCGAGAGTAATGAGAGCAAAGCCGCTACAATGACGCCGGCGCGGGGCGTCATCTTTTTTAGAAAAAATAAATTGATCCAGTTCATCAACCGCACATTAACAGAGTTAAAAACCGATGTAAAGAATCACAGGGGATAAAAAGTCGGCTAACTATATTTGCCATTGTGGATTTTCTGGCAGGCTTGCTTCAAATTCTTCTATAAGAGAAGACTCGTATTGGCCGGCATAATCTCCGGTAAAAAATTTATCAAGTCCTTCGCTAAAGAATCGTTTCCAGGACAGTTCTTCTTTTCCGGGTATAATAGGGTAGAAGAGGGCGTTGTTTGCCTTTGCGGCTTTAAAATCGCCGGGGGCGTCTCCGATCATCAAGATTTTATTTGCGTCATATTTTCCGACGGCGGCGAGTCTGATATGATCGGACTTTGTGCCTAATTCCTGACCTGCAATTACGCGCGCATATTTTGCAATATCGTGTTCCTGCCACTCGCGAATTAGAGCCTCTGTGGGAGTTTGTGAGACAACCATAACATCCGCATATTTGACCATTTTTAACAATGACTCCCGAAAGTATGGGAACGGCGGCACTCCAAACACAATCTCTTCAATAAACTTGTTTACTTCAATTGACCATTCAAGGACCGGCTTCAGAGCGGTGTTTCCATTTTCAATCTCTTTTTTCAAAGCCGGATTTCCAAGTTTGGTTTCCCGTTTTATCCACTCTTCAAGCGCGGAAGTATCCATTATTTTGACCCCGCGCGCTTGAATTTCTTTTCGGTCGCGGCATAAATTCAGAGACCGAACAAGGGCTGGAAAACGGTTTATTCCACGAGTTTTTGAATAAAGATTTACAAACTCCCAGACCTCCCGGGCGTATTTACTCGCCGCCTGCAGGCGAAAATGTTTGATAAACATCGGAGTAAAACACTCTTTGTGTTTTAGCTCCATCGTGTCAAAAACGCAGCCATCGGAGTCAATGCCGATAAAGAACTCTTTTTGCGGTTTTAACTCCCTCAGGCTATTTAACTCATTCATAGACTCCAATAATCAAACGATTTTTTTCCGGGCGGCTCGCGCGACGGAAGATTATTTCTCCGGCAGCGGATTGCCATCCGGATCGAGGAATTTAATTTCGCCAAAGTTCAATTCCCTGATAGGTTTTTCAATCTTTGATCTGTCGCCGACGACTACCCAGACGGTATTTTCCGGCAACACAACCTTTTTAGCGGCAGAGTTTACATTTTCAAGTTTCAGCGAGCGCACCCGCTCAGCGTATGTTTGATAATAATCATCCGGCAGACCGAACCTTACGATCTCGGCGATTGCGCCTGCCACTCTTCCCATAGTTTCCCAGATACCGGGCAATTTTAGCACCTGATTTTTTACCGCTTTTTCAAACTCTTCAGGCGTTATGGGTTTATCCATTACAACGCCCTGGAGCTCTTTAGCCATTTCAAGCATAGCATCTTTTGTTTTGTCTGTTTGAACCGGCGCGTAGGCTATGAAAGGTCTTTGCCCTTTTGCGTCCGGAATTGTGCTGTGGGCGCCGTAAGTCCAGTGTTTGTCCTCGCGCAAATTCATATTGATTCTGGAAGTAAAATCTCCTCCGAGAATCTTGTTCATAATTCCTATCGCAATATCATCGGGGTCTGATTTTGGAGTGGCAATGTTTCCCGCAAAGATTACAGACTGAAGCGACCCGGGTCTATCTATGATGTAAACTGTGCGTTTTTGAGCGCGCGGATCAATTATTGAGATATTCTTTTCCTGAATCTTGCCGGGTTTCCAGCCTTTAAAGAGCCGCTCAAGTTTGGGCTTAATTTCATCCAGAGTTGTATCTCCGACCACCACGAGCGTGGCGTTATTGGGTTTAAACCAGGTGGAATGGAATTTTTTCATATCCGCCGGGGTCATTTTTGACACGCTCTCTTCGGTGCCCGAGCCGGTAAATGGCAGGGAATAGGCGTGGTTTGCCCCGTAAAGAAGTTTTGGCAAAACCCGCAATCCCATAGCCGACGGTTCAGACTTTTCACGTTTTATTGCAGCCAATCGTTGTTGCTGGAGCCGTTTAAAATCTTTTTCAGGAAACGCAGGATTAAGAATTACATCGGCATAGATATCAAGAGCCTTATCAAGATGCTCTTTTAATGTATTGAGATAGACAAAGGAGGAATCAAGGTCTGACCCGCAGTTTATCGTCGCCCCGATCAGCGCCAGTTCTTCGCTAATTTCCAGCGAGGTGCGTTTCTTTGTGCCTTCAAGGAGCATATCCATTGCAAGACGCGCCGTTCCCGGGGTGGCGAGGCTATCGGCGGCGTAGCCGGCATTCACAATAAGATTTAACTGAACGACCGGAACAGTGTGCCTTTGGGCAAGAATAATCTTTAAACCGTTTGAAAGTTCGCTCCGTTCCAGCTGCGGGAATTTCGCTTCGGGTTTTAAATCCGGAACCGGCAACTTGCTCCTATCCACCGCAGGCGGATTGGTTGTATATTTGGGATATGGATGAATTTCCAGAATGTAATTGCCATTTGTGAGCCATTTATTTGCCACATCTTTTAGTTGTTTTGCAGTTGCGTTGCGGACTTCCTGAAGCTGAATTTTGTAGTAATCAGGGTTGCCGGTAAACACATAGTTGTGGGCAAGCACATCCGATTTTCCGCCAAAACCGCCGATTCGTTCAACCCCGCGTATAAACGAGGCTTCATACTGTGTTTTGACGCGCTGCAACTCTTTTTCAGTAGGTCCGGTCTTGAGGAATTTTTGCAATTCTTCATCAATTGCCTTTTCCACTTTTTCAAGGTCGCAATCAGGTTTTGCTGTTGCGATTATCAGGAACTGGCTTGCGATTTCGCGCGAATCAATGTATGCGGCTACGTCGGTGGCGATCTGGTCTTTATAAACAAGCCGTTTGTACAGACGGGAGGTTTTTCCAGAACCGAGCACATCGCTCACAAGGTCAAGAATATTGAGGTCTGTTGTGCCGTATTGCGGAACGTTCCAGACCTTGTAAATTCGCGCCTGCGGAACCCGATCGTGAGCCTTTTGCCTGATAACCGATTTCATCACCGGCACCCAGGCGTCAAACCGCGCCAGCGGCGGACCGGGGTCAATGTGTCCAAAGTATTTTTTAACTTTTTCGATCGCTTCATTTGTATCAACATCACCGGCAATAACGATTGTAGCGTTTGCGGCGCCATAATATTTTTTAAACCACTCCTTAACATCGTCCAGAGTCGCGGCATTCAGGTCTTCCATTGACCCAATAACCGTCCAGGAATATGGATGACCGGCAGGCCAGGTAGCTTTGGTAATCAATTCTTCGCTTATTGCGTATGGCTGGTTTTCGTATTGTCTTTTTTCGTTCTGAACCACGCCACGTTGCTCATCAAGTTTTGCCTGGTCAATTGCCCCCAGAAGATGTCCCATTCTGTCAGATTCCATCCAGAGCAAAAAATCAAGCGCGTCCTTTGGTGCATTCTGGAAATAGTTTGTCCTGTCCTCGCTTGTTGTGCCGTTTAGGTCTGTGGCACCGACCTTTTCCATCGCTAAAAAATAATCGTCGTTAAAATGTTCGCTACCGTTGAACATTAAATGCTCAAATAGGTGCGCAAAACCTGTTTTACCCGGTTTTTCATTTTTTGATCCCACGTGATACCAGACATTGACCGAAACGATCGGCGCCTTATGGTCTTCGTGGACAATAACCGTCAAACCGTTTGGCAAAACAACCTTTGTGTAAGGGATTTCAATCGCATTTGTCGGACGCATTTTCCCGTGAGCCGCGCCGACGGCAGCCATCATCAAAGCAAATGTCAACATAATCTTAACATTCATAACAATTTAACTAAAAAGAATGCACTATAATTTTAAAAAATAAAGAAGATTTGCAAACCGCAACCCTTAAATTAAACTTTTTGATGTTAATCAAGCCGTATTTTCACAATTGCAGGAGAGCGCGGCGAGTGAACTGTTTTGACCTCTTTTGAACCGATTTTAATTAAGTATTCGCCTTCATAGGCGTCAGGAATTACAACTTTGCCTTTATTTACCGGGAATGTCCCATTCGTTCGCCATTTTGTGTTAATCAAATTATCAAGGGCATTAAATGATGGTTTAGGACTACCGTCTTTTCTTAGAACACCAACCGGCGCGCCAAGCCAGGAGCGACGGTCGCTATAATTCCACATTACAATCCCTATGCAATTTGAGTGGCTGTATGCGATGCTATAAAATTTTTCAAGATAATCGGCTTGAGCTTTTTCATATTCCGGTTCTGAGTTCCACTCCTGAAGCGGTCTTTCCGTTGACCAATCTATTTTCCTTCGCGGACCGCTCAGGACGCTTAACTCAGTAAAGAGGATCGGTTTGTTAAGCTGGCTTAACCGTTGAAGGATTTCCCATTCCTGTATGAACTGCCAGTTGCCACTGTGCATATGAGATTGTTGACCTATGTAATCAATCGGCGCGCCCGCTTCTATCAATTCTTTTAGAAGTTGATAATATCTGGCAGACATTTCGTAGTCGTTGACAACAAGCCGCAAACCGGGATTGAGTTGTTTGACTTCGTTCATACATTCAACCACGGTTTTCACCTTCCCACGTTCCCATAAAAGTATGGTGAACGGATTATCCCAGCGATCCCAGTTGACGAGTTCGTTAAATACATCTGCGTCGTGCACAAGAGGCAGTACTGTGGAGGAGAGTTGTTTGACGCGCTCAGTCAACAGAGAGCGAAATTTATCAGAGTCGGGTTTCATATCAATTACCCAGCGCGGAATGCTCGCGCGGTGATTCCAGTGAATTGGGTGAGCGCGCGCGGTCAAATTATGCTCCTTTAACCATTTTATTGAATCAAGGACAACCTGCGTGTTGTAGAAACCTTCTCGTGGCTCGTAAAAACCCCAGTAAATATGGACTGTGGAGTAATTAAACAATTTCAAAAAGGCATCCCGATGATGGATATCAATCTCATCCATATTTGTCTTCAACAATGAACGGTCAAAACCAGCGCCGAAATAAAAAAGGTGTTTAAGATGTCGGACCTCCACCTTTGCGTCGTTTGCAGGCCGTCCATTTTTGTCCAGAACTTCAATCACAAGCGGGGCAGTTCGGTTTTTCAAGATTCGCGATTCGGTTTGCGCAAGCAGCTCTTTTTCATCAATAGTTTCTGACCGCGTAGGCTTTTGACCTATTTGACCTGCTTGAATGTTTTGAGCCTGAGCTAATAGAATCGGATTAAACTGTTGTTCCGCCGATTCTGGAGAATTTGCCGCTCCTTTTAATAAAGTGAAAACTAATGCGGGAATTAACGCTATGATGAATTTTGTTCTATTTTTCATTTTTTTATTAGACGAATTATTTTTTCCTTATTTTCGATTTAATCAACTCAAAAAACTCGTTGATAGCCGCTATTTTTAATGCCCAACCAGCGAGGTAATAGACCAGTGTAGCGGCTCCAATTGGAACAAATACCTCGCCGAGCCGTTGGTATAGAGTCTGATGCCCAATGTAATTATGCCAGATTTTTGCAATGTAATAAGCCACCGTTCCGCTCAATGTTGCGATGAGCATTACCAGCAAGACATATTTTCTTAAACCTTCAAGCCCGGTTGTTTTGAGTTTTTTCTGAAGCCCGTAATAGAGAAGAAAAACGTTAATAAACGCTGTGGCAGTGTTTGCAAGCGCCATACCACCCTGTTGCAGTGGTTTTACAAGAAGGATGGTGAAGATTATGTTTACGGCAAAGCAGAAGACACTTGTTTTCATCGGGGTCCTGGTATCGCCTGTGGCAAAATAGGCGCGGGCGAGAATATTTATAGTTGAAAAGGCGACAAGCCCTGGGGCAAGAAACATAAGCGCGAAAGCCACACGTTGCGTAGACAAAGCGCTGAATTGTCCCCGTTCAAACAGCAGCCTTATGATCGGTTCTGCGAGCAGCGTAAGAAGAACAGTTGCGAGCATATTGACAACAATTAGATGTTCAATACCATTTCTCAAAGCCGAGCGAAAATTGTCATACTTTTTTTCTGCAAAATACCCCGAAAGCGTGGGCAACAGATAAGTAGCTATGGAGATTCCGAAGACCCCCTGCGGCAGTTCCATCAACCTGACGGCGTAGTTATAAGAAGCGACAATGGTTGGACTGACGCCGAAGGCGATGCTTTGCGTTACAAGCATATTAATCTGGTAAGCGGCAACGCCAAGCGTGCCGGGTATCATCCTTTTAAGCACGATGTGAACCGTTGGGTCTTTAAATGGGGAAACCCATTCTGGACGAAAACCCTCTTTGTAAAGAGTCGGCAACTGAAAACTCGCCTGGACCACACCGGCAATAAGCACACCGATAGCAAGCCCGTAAATCTGAGTCTCCAGCGTTGCGCCAAGTCGCGGAGCAATCAGAAAAACGGAAAGAATCATAACAATGTTTAGCATTGTTGCCCCCATTGCCGGGATAAAAAAATGTCCGCGCGCATTCGCCATTCCAATTAAGATAGCCGCAAGACAAACAAGCAGCATATACGGGAACATCAACCGTAGGAGTTTGAGCATAAGCGCCGTCTCCTGCTGGTATCTGCCTATATAAATTGCGATAGAGACGCCGATAATAACAATAACAACAACCACGATTCCGGATATCAACAGCCCAGAAATAACTGCGTTTGCGGCGCGCCACATCTGACGCTCCCCTTCAAGTTTTTCTTTTTCCTTAAATACCGGTATGAAAGCGGCTGTAAGCGCCCCTTCGCCGAGAAGGCGCCTGAACAGATTCGGTATCGTAAAGGCGAGCATAAACGCCCCTGCCACCCAGCTGTCGCCCATAAACCGCGCGTATACAATCTCGCGAACCATTCCCAGAATGCGGCTGCTCAGGGTGGCAATCGCCATCGCGCCCGATGATTTTAATAACTGCGACACAACAGAAGCCAGAATTATATCCTTTTAAAAAATTCTCAACAAAAAATAAAATATATCTCCTGATCATTTAAATATTTAAATTAAATCTAAATTATTATCACTATGGTCGGTTCGCTGTTTTTTTGAAAAAATAGAGAATCCCTCAACAGAACAGAAAAGCAAACTCCGACGCCGCTCTGGAGTAAATAACCTGAGATGATAAATTGGAAATATACTGCGATTTTTGCTTAGGAATTTGAAAATATATTGCAGAAAATATATTAGAACAACGAGGAAATCAAAGGTGTAAAAGTATTAAAGAGGTGTTTTGTTAAATTTTCCACCTTAAAATGGAAGGAATTTTATCACCGAAGTTTATAAGTTTCTTCAATTGCAAAATTTGGATTTAGTAGTATTAAACTATATGATAAAACCAGCTTTAGATTGATAAAATAAATCGCCTGATAATACTAAAATTAGAAATCAAAAATGAATTTGAAAGAACTTAAATTAAAACTTGAAGAGATTAAAACGAGGGGTTTTGTTTGCTCTATGAGAACAGGGACAACTGGGATTGGATACACTTTTTAATTACTATTGGGGATTAAGGAAAATAACCTCCCAATTCCTGACATCGGTGGAAGAACAGAAATAAAAACAATTAGAAAAGATTCTCAATCTTTATTAACCCTTTTCACATTTAATAAAGGAGTCTGGAATATCAAACAAAAAGATTTAATTCTAAAATATGGATATATTGACGAGAAAAATAGATATGCCTTGAAAAACACCGTTTTCTATGGAAAACATACGGCGCAAGGAATGTCT
>JBAMMJ010000183.1:21242-22119 GCA_039793825.1 Verrucomicrobiota bacterium
CTGGTAGACAAATCTAAAAATGAAATATTAGCGAATTGGGATGTTTACGTTATTGTTGGAAAGTTTATGATGAAAATGAGTAGGTTGTTATTAGTGATGGCTGATAGAAAAACGTCCGATGAGAACGAATATTTTCATTACAATGAAGCGTTTCTATTGTCAAATCCAAGCCCGAGAAGTTTTATCAATGCGTTTAAAAAGCAATCTGTCGGTATTGATTTGAGAATGCATTTGAAAGAAAACGGTGCCGTGAGAAATAGAGGAACTGCTTTCCGCATCAAAGAATCTGATTTTGTTGAATTTTATGAGAATCGCATAAGACTTGTTTAAATGAATGTAATAATTAGACAGCTGGCGAAATATCGCGATAGAGATTGGGATTTCCGATCCTCCAATACAAAGCAATATGTTCATTGTTTTCATACCTATCCGGCAATGATGATTCCACAAGTAGCTGGAAAGATTTTGGATGAATTCGCTAAAGACGCAAAATTGTTATTTGACCCTTATTGTGGGACCGGGACCTCTTTAGTAGAGGCAAATATCAGGGGAATTAATGCAATTGGGACTGATATAAATCCATTAGCCCGCCTCATTGCTAAGGTAAAGACTACGGTCTTATCGTTAAAATTGCTGGATAGTTATTTGAAAGATTTCAATAATTTTGTTTTTTCTCTGGAACTTGGCGCCGTCAAGGTCAAACCGCAAATCCCTCAATTCAAAAATATAGATTATTGGTTTAAAAAAGAAACGCAGTATTTACTGGCAGTTTTGAAAGATTTTATTGAAAATATTGATGATAAAGATATTCAAGACTTCTTTAAGGTTGCCTTCAGCGAAACCGTAAGATAGGTCTCTTTAACAAAAAACATCGAAT
>JBAMMJ010000183.1:22129-25668 GCA_039793825.1 Verrucomicrobiota bacterium
TGTCCCAGAAACAAATGGAAAATTTCAATCCAGATGTGTTATCAACTATGCTTCAAAAACTTCTAAGAAACAGAAATGGAATGGCGGAGTATATTTCGCTCAAAAATAATACTTCTTTTTCTCGTATATATGATTTTAATACAGTTTACGCAATTCCAGAGAACTGTATTCCACCTGAAGGAGTGGACATTGTCTTGACATCACCGCCTTATGGCGACTCTAAAACTACAGTTGCCTATGGACAATTTTCAAGATTGGCAAATCAATGGTTAGGACTTGAAGAAATAAATGAAGTGGATAAAAGATCACTCGGAGGGATAAGAGCGTTAGAATTTAAAACTTTTAATTATCCACTACTGGACAATGTTCTTGTATCTATTGCGCAGAAAGATAAAAACAGAATTTTGGATGTCATTTCTTTTTATGCTGATTATGAAAAATCAATCCAAAATGTTTCAAAGGTGGTAAAAAAAGGTGGAATCATTGCATATGTCGTAGGAAATAGAAAAGTAAAAGGTTGTCAGATTATGAACGATGAAATTACAAGAGAATTTTTTGAACGATGTGGATGTGCGCATATAAAGACGATAATCAGAGAAATCCCGAATAAAAGAATGCCCAAATTAAATAGCCCGTCTAATGTTCCTGGATTGACCGATTCAACGATGGATTGCGAGTATATTGTAATCTTTCAAAAGCAGTAATCTGTCGCGATTGTTGCCTTATTCCGGGATTGAATATTGTTTTGAATTGTTCAACACCTCCGGAATTGGGGATTTGATAAATGCAATCTATCCAGCGTAAAAAGTTATAATATCGTGGACTTTTTCTGAGAAAACCACGCTTTCTCCTTCCTGCTTTAAAAGCAGCAAGGAATCAACTCTGTCAATGAATTATTTGACAGGGACGTTATTACTTCTCCGCTTGCGCTTTTTCTTTTCTTGCTTTGGCTTCTTCAATGACCTTTTGTTCAAGCTCGCGCGGCATTTCTTCATAATGACTGAATTCTTCTTTATGAATGCCGCGTCCACCAGTTAACGAGCGCAGAGTTGAAGAGTAGCGGTAGAGTTCTTTTGCCGGTACCTGCGCTTTAATCACCTGCAAATTGCCATCGGCTTCCATACCGATGATTTTGCCGCGACGACTTGAAAGGTCGCCCATCACCTTTCCCATACAATCTTCCGGAACGCGGATTTCCACATTATAAATTGGTTCAAGCAGACAGGGTTTAGCGTTCAGAAAGGCTTCTTTGAAGGCGAAATAGCCCGCGATCTGGACAGAGATATCGTTTGAATCAACCGGGTGCATCTTGCCGTCGTAAAAATCTATTTTGACGTCCACGACCCGATAACCGGCTATAATGCCTTCCTGGCAGGCTTTCATAACGCCTTTTTCAACGGAAGGAACAAAGACTCGGTCAACGTTCTGTCCAACCAGCGATTGTGTGAACTCAACTCCGCTATCGCGCGGTCTTGGCTCAATCCGCATCCAGACCTCCGCAAATTGACCGGCACCGCCAGTCTGTTTTTTGTGCCTATATTTTGCTTCGGCTCTGGCTTTAATCGTTTCGCGATAACGGACGCGCGGCTCGGTAAGTTCAATGTCAAGTTTGAATCTCTTGCGCAATCTGTCCGCAACGACTTCAAGGTGAAGACTTCCCTGTGCCGATATGATAGTCTGGTGAAGTTCGGCGTCCACATTAAAAACAAAGGTTGGGTCTTCATTGTGCAACGCCGCAAGTCCCTGCGCGAGTTTGTCTTCTTCGCCTTTGGAATGCAGTTTGATTGCAGCGTGAATATTTGGAGCCGGATAGACCACTTTTGGCAAAGTAACAATCCGCTTTGGAGAACAGAGAGTGTTTCCAGTATGAGTGGCTTTGAGTTTAACCGTTGCGCCAATATCCCCTGCTGACATTGTATTAAGAGGTATGCGTGTTTTGCCAACCAGTGCGTAAATTTGACCAAGCCGTTCTGTTGCTTTTGTATCAGGGTTGAAAAGGTCCATACCAATTTCAATCTTTCCGCTGTAAACCCTGAAATAGGACATATCGCCGAACTGAGGCTCGGTGACCGTCTTAAACACATAAAGCACAGGTTCGGGGTCGTTTATAGAGACTTGAACTTCGTTGCCGTTGGAGTCTATTGCCTTAACGGTTGGCCTATCAAGGGGCGTTGCTCCAAAGTCGGCTATGAAATCTAAAAGTCTACTGACTCCAATGTTTGACTCAGCCGCAGTAACAAAAAGCGGTATGAATGTCTGTTTCATCAGGGCATTGTGCAAACCGTTGCGCATCTCCTCTTCGCTGAGAGTGCCTTGTTCAAAGAATTTTTCAAGCAATGCGTCATCGGACTCAGCAACATATTCAAGCAACTGCTGGTGGAGCGAATCAGCCTTTTCTTTAAGAGCCCCGTCGGCGGCAGCGGTTTGAGGTTTTCCGCTCTGGTCGGTATAGACGCATACCTCTTTTGTCAGCACATCCAGGACCTTGTTGAATCCCGGACCAATATTGACGGGGACGGTTAGCGGTAGGATTCTTTCCCCAAAAGAGGATTTAGCCTGCGAGATTATGCCGTCAAAGTCTATATTTTCTTTATCCAGCGCGTTAATCACTATAATGCGGGGAATGCCGTTTTCAGTTGCTGTTTTCCAGGTTTGTTCGGTGCCGATATTTACGCCGTGATTTGCATGTATCACAACCACCGCAAGGTCAGCGACCCGCAACGCCCCAAGACTCTCCGATATAAAATCAAGATAGCCCGGGGTATCAAGAATGTTAAATTTCTTGCCTTTCCATTCGTAGTGCACGAGTGATGTATGAATAGATATCAAACGTTGTTGCTCTTCTTCGTGATAATCTGAAACAGTGGAGCCGCCCGAAATGCTGCCGAGCCTGTTTATAACGCCGGCGCTCATCAGCATACTCTCGGTTAACATCGTTTTCCCACAAGAAGCATGCCCCACTAACGCAACATTCCTAATATCCGCTGGCTGATAAGTTTTCATTACAGTCCTGTTCCTTCTCTAATTAGGTTAATATTTAAGGTTCATAGTGTTGTCAACTTACTCAAACCAACACCTCGTAACCAGTCCATTGCTTTACATTTCAATTATATAATACAAGTCAACCACGTCTTTGCGCGCTGACTTTTAGAAATAACAAGCAAACCTTATCCAATATAAAAATCAAGATTAATTTCAAAAATTTTCCAGAATATTAAATTGCCACACTCAAACAGGTTAAAGATAGAAAATATTTGATAATTGGAAGATTAAGATTATATTTTGAAAAAATAAAATGATTAGAAGAAGAATATTGAATAATACGGTAATTCCAAAAATTTATACCCGAAAGAGAAATTTTGCAGGCTTCTTGTATCTTTTTCTAAAAAGAAAATAATGAACCCTTTAGTAACGTTTTTAAGCAGCTAAAATTATGAATATATTATTAGTTAGTCCAAAAACGCCTGAAACCTTCTTGAGTTTTAGATACGTTTTACACTTTATTTCAAAAAAGGCTTCCTATCCACCGCTCGGTTTGC
>JBAMMJ010000184.1:0-3447 GCA_039793825.1 Verrucomicrobiota bacterium
CTATTACAATTTCACCAGCGGTCCACTAATCGCCTAACGCCCACCGCCGTGATTATTTTCCTTATAGCAACTTTATCAAATTTTGTCAATGAATTTTTTTTAATAATTATTTTGACGCACTTTGCGTGAGTCCTCACAACTTGTTTCGGTTGCCGAATTTTATTCCACCACCTCGGTGCCGACGCCTTTGTCTGTAAAAATTTCAAGTAAAACTGAATGCGGCACACGCCCATCCACAAGAGAAACCTTTTCAACACCTGCTTTTATCGCCGCTACGGCGCTGTCAATTTTAGGAATCATTCCCCTGTCAATAACGCCTGCAGCCTTTAGCGATTCTACATCTTCAATTTTTAAATGTGGGATAACTGTGGATGAATCAGCAGGATTGCGCATAAGTCCGGCAACGTCGCTCATAAACACAAGACGTCGCGCTTTTAGCGCAATCGCAACTTGAGCTGCCGCCACATCGGCATTACAGTTATACGGCAACCCGTCATCAACGCCGGTTGCCACTGGACTTATCACCGGTGTAATCCGATTTTCTATGCACTCAATAATCGGCTTTGTGTTAACCTCCACAACCTCGCCGACATAACCGATATCAACCTTCTCATTACCATTTTCGGTTAGATACATCCTGACGCATTTAAAAATGTCGCGACCTGAAAATCCTTTTGCCTTGCCACCGTGTTGCTGAATTGCATAAACTATTTCAGGATTAATTTTATTTGACAACACATCATCCACTATCTTCATTGTGGCTTTGTCAGTCACTCTCATTCCTTTGACGAAAGCCGGTTTTATGCCGGCTTGTTCCATCGCTCGGGAGATCGCCTTCCCGCCGCCGTGGACAACAACCGGATTTATCCCTACCGCTTTAAGAAACACAATGTCTTTAGCGACGCCGGTGCGAACCCCCGGATCAGGCGAATCCATAAAACTGCCGCCATATTTAATCACAAAAATTGCCCCTTGAAATTTTTGAATATATTGAAGGGCTTCAAGCAATACCTCGGCTTTTTTCGTAAGTTCTTCCATATAGCGTTAAAATTGTGTTATCCACCAAGCGAAGAAGGGTCTGATACATCTCCCTTGTTAAAATCCACGTATGCTTCCGTCAAATCCGAACTATAAATAAGCGCGGCGCCTTTTCCGATATTAAGATTTATATGAATGTTAAAACTTTTCTCCGAAACCACCTTGCACAACTCCTCAAAGGGTGTTTCAGTTGGTCGGCCATTTTTTACCGCCCAGATGATTTGATTATGGTTTTGATTTGAATAGCCGATATCAACTTTTTCTTCAATAATCCTGGCGCTGCTGTATCCGAGCGCGTCCATAATCCGCCCCCAGTTTGGATCGCCTCCGCACCAGCTTGTCTTAACAAGCACACTATTTGCAACTGCCCGAGCGGCAATGTCAGCATCAAGATGGTTTTTGGCGCCGTTCAATAAAATTGTCACAAATCTTGAAGCCCCCTCGCCATCCTGGACTATCATCTTTGCCAGTTCATTGCATACAAGCTCAAGCATTGCCACAAATTTATTGAAAGCCCTCTTGATTTCAGGTATTTGACTCTTCAATTCCAGCTTCGGATTTTGCGCCTTGCCATTGGCGAGTATGACGACGGTGTCGTTTGTGCTCATATCGCCATCAACAGTGATACGGTTGAAACTTCCAGCCACAGCCTCTTCAAGTGCAAATTGCAACGCTGGATGCGATATTTTTGCGTCGGTAGTTAAAAAGCAGAGCATAGTGGCGTGCAAACCCTTAATTGACGCTGGTCGTCTTCCATCCGGGCTCATTCCTGGATGTATCATTCCAGCCCCTTTGCAAATCCCGCCGATTCTTACCATTTTCCCGAGCAACTCAAACTCAACCGCAAATTGCTTCTTGCGGGTGTCGCTTGTCATAATAGCGGTCGCCGCGGCATCGGCATTTTCAATTGAAGAACCCAGTGCGCCAGCGGCAAGGCGTATTCCCCTTTTTACATTTTCCATCGGCAACAATACCCCAATCCTTCCGGTTGAAGCCACAAGCACGTGGTCCTGGCGCAAATTTAACAAACGCGCGGTTTCCGCAGCCATTTCAATTGCGTCTTCCATTCCCTGTTCGCCGGTGCAGGCATTGGCGTTGCCGGAATTGGCAACAATCGCCTGCGCAACGCCCTTTTTGATTTGTTTTATGCAAAGTTTTACAGGCGCGGCGCACACCTGATTTGTCGTAAACATACCGGCGCAAACGCACGGTTCATCCGACACAATCAATGCAAGGTCTGGTTTTTCCCCTTTTTCGGAACCCTTCCCCGTGCCGAGTCTTTTAATATCGCAGAATACGCCGCTTGCCCTGTATCCAGTTGGCGCAACAACCGAGCCATCAATAATTTGATATTCGCTCCGCATAAAATATCACCAAACACGGTGTTTACATCAAACCGTCTGTCTGTTCAAATCCGCAAATCAGATTCATACTCTGCACAGCCTGTCCGCCAGCCCCTTTTACCAGATTGTCAACAGCGCTAACTACAATGAGCCGTCCTGTTCTTTTGTCGTACTTCCAGCCAAATTCAATCACATTTGTCCCGGTAACATTTTTAGTGTCAGGAAGGCTGCTGCCCCCAAGTATGCGGACAAATGGCTGATTACCATAATATTCATTATACAGCACATCAATAGTCGTTAAAAACTCATCCGGGGTTTTAGATTTATCTGACGGCGTTAAATAAATCGTTGTGAGTATGCCACGATTAACCGGAACAAGGTGCGGGGTAAACTGCGCAACTACCTTTGCATTGGCGGCAAACGATAACTGTTCTTCAATCTCAGACAGATGTCTGTGTTTGGGGATTCCGTATGCCCGCAGGCTCTCATTGCATTCACAAAAAAGATAACCAGTTTCAAGTTTTCTACCAGCTCCGCTTACACCGCTCAAAGAATTAATTATTATCTGATTTATATCAACCAGTCGGCTTTTGAGCAATGGAATGAGCGGAATGAGGATACTTGTGGGATAACATCCTGGCGATGCAACCAATGAAGCCTTAACAATATTGTCGCGGTAAATTTCAGGAAGTCCATAAATGGCTATTTTCAAAAGTTCTGGCGCCGGATGGTCGTGACCATAAAATTCTTTGTAAACCTCAGGGTTTTTCAAGCGAAAATCGGCGCTCAAATCTATAACCTTGCGACCCGAGTCTATCAAAGGCTTTGCGTAAGTTGCGGCGACGCCGTGAGGCAGAGCAAGAAAAATCACCTGCGCTAAATCCGCAAGAACCGATGGATTTGGGTCAATGAATTTTAACCGTTTTGCTATCGGATAATTAGCAAATCTCGGGAACACTTCGCCAAGCGTCTTTCCAGCATACTGACGCGAAGTTAAGGCGGTTAATTCAACTTTCGGGTGTTTCAACAAAAGACTGACCAGCTCCTCACCCGAATAACCGCTCGC
>JBAMMJ010000185.1:0-9055 GCA_039793825.1 Verrucomicrobiota bacterium
GTCTTAAAATTGTCTTTTTAATCTGGTTTTCAATCTGCTCCTCAATTTCAGGGGGAGTTTGTGGGTTTTTGATTATCAGGTCAGGCGGAGTTGATATTTGAACAACTCCATTGGCTGCGGCGGCAGCTGAAACAGCCGGCAGCATTGGTTGAAACTGTGGTTGCGGCAATTGTTGCGGGAATTGATTCAAGCTCTGTTGCGCAGGAGATGGCGCAAATTCAATGCCGAATTGTTCCTGCATTTCCAATCCGGCTTTTATAGCCTCTTTGAAATCGGCAATTTGTTTTTCAACTTTCTCATCCATCAACCTCTGAAACGCAGCAATTGTTCCGGCAATGACGTAAAATGTAAGGTTAAGCCCCCAACCTATCACCCACGATGAAACGCAGAAGGAAATTAGCATTACCAGCAATACTCTGCGGACGCGTTCCTCGTTTTCGTCTTCGGTTCTTACCTTTAACAATGTTCTGAAGCAGCAGTAAATTATGCCGACAAATAACAACAGCCCACCATAACCCAGTTCAGTTCCAACCTGGACGTAGCTACTATGTGGAGCCTTTGGGTAGCCGTAAATCCGTTGAAACACAGAAGAAAAGGTGTCAATCCCGCTGCCTTTCGGATGTAGGGTTTGCATTGTGTTGAAACCGACCTTCCATGCTTGAAGTCGGACTATAATTCCTTCGTCGGCATGCATCGTTTTAATCTGTTCCATTCTTGGCAGCAACTGGAGTCCAGTCCATCCTACAGTTAACGCCATAGCAAGAATTATTACTTGAACAAATTTTGGCCTTCCGAACGTGAATCCTATAACGGTTGATGTAAACCCGGATAGAAATGCCCCTTTTGATTGTGTCAGGTAAAGACAGTAAGCCGGAATCATCATCAAAAATATACCAATTTCCTTGATGAAAAGAGGGCGTTTCCAGACAAAGTAAAAATAGAACATCAAGAGCAGCGGCACCACACTGTGTCCAAGCGCGTTAGGATTTTCAAATAAACTAAGATTTAAAGATAGACGCCCCTTGTTGACTTCGTGGGTTAGATAGCCTGACCCAAGAGGATCTATGCCATATTCGCTTGCAATCGCCATCAACGCGATAAATGTAAGAAAACCCATCCACCACATCAGAAGCAAGTTTAATCTGCGCATATTATGGACTGCCTGAACAATAACGAGATAACTGATGAATAGAACCTTTGTGCGGCTCCAGGCGTCCATTGACGATTCAGCGGTAAAAATTACCCAGCCAAAAAAGGCGAATATTAGCCAGTCGTGCGGCGTGCGGAAAAGAGATTTAAATGAAAAACCGCGTTCTCTGAGAAACATCGTGATAATTGCGAAAGCCAATGTAACCATTGCCGGGCGCAACGTGGCGAACGCTTCCACCCATTCCTGCGGTCTTATGTAATAAACCGCCAGTAACAAGATTACCGCGATAAAATCCATCTTTAATAGACTACATTCTTAATTTAAAATAGCAACTTTCTAATTGCGCGCAAAAAGGAATCTGGCAAGTTAATGTTCTGAAGGTTATCCTTCCGTTGCCAGTTTTCTGTAAACTTCGGCATAAGCCTCTGCCATAGATTGTAATGAAAAACTTCTTTCAATCTTAATTCGCGCGTTTTTCCCCATTATCTCTAATCGCCCGACATCTGAAATAGCAAGTTCAATCGCCTTTTTAAGGTCCTCGGTCTTTTCAAGATTGGCGATTATACCGTTAAGACCGGGGTCAATCGTCTCGGCGGTTCCGGGCGTTGGATGAGCGAGCACCGGAACACCGCAAGCCATAGATTCAAGCAACACATTCGGGAAGCCTTCTTTTAACGACGGAATAACAAGTAAATCCATTGATTGATAAAAAGGGACAGGATTTTTCTGGTAACCAGCCAGTATGATTCTATTCTTGAAAAGACTCGCGTTTACAAAATCTTTAACCTGCTTGCAATCTGTGCCCCCATCTCCGACCATAAGCAAATGTAAATCCTTATTTTTATCAGCTAACTGTTCAAACGCCTGCAGCAACGCAAGATGCCGCTTTCCTGTATCAAATCGTCCAACAATCCCCAGAACAACGGCGTCCAGATGTATATTCATAAGCCGCCGCGCCTCCTGTTTATTCTGCGGTTTAAATCGTTCTGTATCCACGCCGTTTTTTATCGCAATAATTTTTCTTTCAGGGAATCCCTGTTCAACAAAGTATTTTTTTAATCCTTCTGAAACCGTGTGAATTAGATCGCACCTTTTATAACATAACCGACGAAGCAAAATTTTGAATTTACCGCAATCTTCTTTCTTAATCATCCCGTGCTCGCCGTGAAGAAATTTAAAATCTGGTGAAATAAATTTTGCAAAACTTGAATAAATTAACGGTCCGAAATTGTGGCTATGGACAATTTGTGGCTGGATTTTGCGGATCAACTTTGAAAGCCGAAAAGCCGTTTTTATGGAAATTCCCTGCGGTTTGTTAAGAACAAAGAGTTTTGACCGATCGGGCAATCTTTGAGCAAAATCCCCTTCTTTTTCAAGGCAGCACACATAGATATCAAATCCGTTCCCGTGCAAAACTTGAGCCACGTTGACCACTCCATTTTCCATTCCGCCGGGTTCAAGAGACAGGACTACGTGTAGAATCTTAAGCGTTCTTTTGGCGGTCAATGTCTGTTGGCTTTTTTCTTCCATCTGGATTTACTCTTATTTTAGCAGGGCTCGGGCTAATGTTCTCATTCTAACAAACCATACAGCGCTATTAATGTTCGTTGATGAAATTGGGAAAGGATAAAAAACCAGGGAGAGGGTTAGTTCAGAGACAGCGTTTAATTTTTTCCCAATTCCTAAATAAATCAACCCTACCTGATAACGATGAATCGCAAGGGCTTGTGCCCAAACCCAGAAATTGCCGCGCGGAATTATCCTTTGTTGCCAGGCTTTCTTTAACACCCTTGCCATATTTTCTTTCATCCTCTCGGGATTACTGCTCATATTTGCGGAATGTTTTCTGATAAACACAAGTCGTTCGGAGTTTAAAAATATCCTGAATTTTCCAGAGATTCTTAACCACATATCGCGGTCTTCGGAACTTTTTAACGAGGCGTCAAAATAACCGCATTGTTCAAAAGCGTTCTTTTTCGCAATCACCGAAGAGGGTGGAAATCTCGTCATCAGCAAAATATCTTTTGCCACAATCTCGCCTGAGCAACATTTTACCGATGGATTTACAGGGAGCGGTTTGCCATCCGAATCTATATAATTTGCGTTGCAGGCTACTATTGCGAATTCGGGGTCTAATTTGCCGAATAGTTCCATTCCTTTCTGCAGCATATCTGGATGCCAGCAATCATCGGCATCAAGAAAAGCCACAAATGGAAATCTTGCCGCTTTGATGCCGGTGTTTCGTGCAGCTGGAAGCCCGCTGTTTTGTTGATAAATGTATCTAATCTGCTTTTTAAAACGAGTGATTACTTCCGACGTGTTGTCGGTTGATCCATCATCAACAACTATAATCTCCTTTGGCGAATAGGTTTGATTTATAGCCGATTCAATTGCATACGGTAAATACCGCGCGTAATTGTATGCCGGAATGATTACAGAGACGCCCTGTAGACTATTTGAAATATTTTGCTGTTGTAAAGGATTTGATCGCTCAAGATTATCGTCGTAAAATTGCCCTTGAAGGCTCATCGGACGTTGAATTTAAACAGCGGAAGTTAAACGTTTTTAAGCTCTTTAGGTTTATCTTTATAACTATAATAGTAGTTATAAGAATAATAATAATAGTTATAATAGTTATAGTAATTAGAGAACCCGCTCAAATCCAACCTATTGAGAACAAAGCCAAAAACATTAGCGTTATTTGAAGCCAGAATATCCAGCGCGGATTTAATATAACGCATAGGGGTTCTGCCACTCCATATAACAAATACCACACCATCAATAGTATGTTGAAGCATCGCGGTCTCTGAGAGTCCGAGCACCGGCGGCGTGTCAATAATGATTCTCTGGTAATTTTGTCTCAATTCATCAATTAATTTGTTGAATGACGGGGTGCCAATCATCTCGCGGGCGCCTTCAATATGTTTTCCACAGGGGAAGACAAATAGGTTTTCGTGCTCGGTGTCGTGAACCGCTTCCTGCCACGGAATTTTATCTATTAGAACGTTGCTTAATCCGGGCGAAGAACGAAATTCAAACAACCTGTGTATTCTTCCTCTGCGCATATCAGCATCAATTAACAATGTTTTTTCGCCCATATGCGCAAAAGATAGCGCAAGATTCACCGCAACCATTGTTTTGCCTTCTTGTGGCATCGCGCTTACCACTGAAATTGCCTGCGGATTTTTAGTTTTTGCGCCAACCGAGAGCAGATTGGTTCTTATGACTCTAAAGTTTTCCACAAGGTGTTTATCGCCAGTGCCATCGGCGTTGGTCATCGGATAACCCGAAAGGGAACGAGTGTCAATTTTCGGCACAATACCGAGTCCGCGAATTCTATAGGTTTGCTCTACTTCTTCAATGTCGTTAACTGTGTGGTCAAGAAATTCAATCAGGAATGGCATACCAATCGCAAGCATCATACCGAGCACAAAACAGGTCAGAACAAGTTTAATTTTATTCGGAGAAACAGGAACTTCATCACGTAATTCAAGATGCTGGAGAAATTGAAGATGAACACGTTCTTTATCAGCCCCAAAATCTATCATACTTATCTTTTTTGCCATTTCGGCGTAAATGGTATTCCATCCGAGTTTTCCCGCCTCGTTTACAGCAAGGTCTTGCAAATACTTTTCATTGTCCTGAACCGCCTTCTCGTATTCGGGAAGTTTAGCCATCAATTCTTTCCGTTTCTCAAGCAGTTTATTATACTCAAGATTATAACGGTTTTGAGCAACAGTCAGTTCGGCTTCAAGGTTTTTGTTTATTTCGCTGAGTCTCCGCAAAAGTTCAGCCATTTTTGGATGAGCGGGCAGATATTTTTTCTCTGCTTCAGCAATTTCAAGTTTGAGTTTATCCCGCTGTTTATGCAATTCTTCCCATCCCTGCGGCGAGGCGTGAGAGATCATATCCGGAACGACGACTATTGTCTTGGATTTATTATCGCCGCTATCGCCTCCGCTGACAACGTCGCCGATGCGAACAGTGCTCTCCTTTTCAAGGGTTGAAAGCAAAGAGAGCTTTTCCACAGCGTCAAGCGTCGGATCGGATAAAGTGGCGCGAATCCTATCAAGTTCTGTTAGCCGTTTTGAAGTCTCGGTAATTTCGCGGGGCAGGTCTTTCAGTTGTTCAAGTTTAAGCAAGATTTCGGTGCGTTTTTTCTCGTCCTGGAATTGATATTTAGCCTTGAGCGCATCTTCCATTCTTTTGCTTACTTCTTTCATTTCTTCGGTGTAAGACTTGATAATTGAATCGCGGTATTGGTATCTTTTTTCATCTCTGTATTGCAGGTATTCATTAAGCATTACCTCTGTCCATTTGCGAACAAGGTTTTTATCATATGAATAAAGGTCAACCTCAATATTTTTTTCTGAATTAAAGCGCACTGCGATTGATTTGATGTATTTAGCGTAAATGACTTTATATGGTTCATTGATTCCGAATCTTTTTGCCGTTCGCTGAATAATGTGCGGCGCTGTTAATTGCGCTAAAATGTCTCTTTCTGTTCCTTCTTTGAATACCGTGGCGGCATCAACAGGACGTTCAACTGCTGAATATCTGATCAAAGACTTTGAATAATAGACCGGTTTCGCATAAACATAGTAGAACAGTCCGACTGTGAAAGAGAGGCACATCAGCAAAACCATCAGGCGAAAATGCTTCATTGCGATCGCCACATAAAGCATTATATCGCCAAAAGTAATTCCACGTTTCTTGATTCCTGGTATCATATCTTTTTCTATCTTACCAATTTTTTATAGGTTTAACAAGCAATATTAAATTAAAAACTATTTTTAATATTAGTCAGCAAACAAGGTGAAATAAGATTTTTTAAATTTTCTCTGTTTACTAAAAAAGCCAGGGCTATTCCTATGCGGTTAGCCCTGGCTTATACACGCAGTCTTAAATCAGAAGCTGAAGAATTTTTCAGGAACAACAACAATGTCTTTTCCTTGCAAAATCACATCAGCCATTTTACCCGCCTGCACCTGTTTGATGTCAACCGGAATTCGCGTTTTTTCGCCATTGCCGCGGTCACGCAATACATAGACGCCGCGAATCTTTGCGAATCTGGCAAATCCGCCGCAACGCAGTATAGCCGAGTAAGCTGTGAGTTCCTCATCAGGGCTAAGCTGGATTACGCCGGGTTTTACTACATTGCCGGTCACATAGACAACAGGGGCGTATGATGGCACAACAATAATATCCCCCGGGTTAAGGTCCAGGTCCGATTGCAATCCTGCACCTTCCATAATCGCCTGAACATTGACCTCTTCAACGAGGCTCTTGCCGGATTCAAGACGTAGTAATTTTACTCTTGTAAGATCGGCATTCTCAGTCAAACCGCCCGACCTGATTATTGTCGTTACAAGGGTTGGTTTAATCCCGGCAGGGATTTTAAGCGGTCCGGTTGTTTTAAATTCACCAGCAAGATAGATTACATCAGCATAATCTTCGCCATAGATTCCCGGTGAACGTTCAACCAATACGGTAGCCTGCCTCAGTTGAGTTGCTTCCAGTGCCTGCCGTATTGCCGTTTGCGCCTCTTCAAGGCTCTTTCCAACAACCGAAACACGACCCACACGCGGCAAGATTATGTAGCCACCGCTTCTGACCTGATACAACCCGTTAAAGGTTTCATCCTCCAAAACAAATAATTGCAGCACCTCACCCGGCAGAATCAACTTTGATTCCAGCGGCTCCTGAAGCGCCTTCCGATAGGCTTCAATTGTCTGTCTTAATTCCTGTTCACATTTGGTAAGGTCGGCCTGGGCTTGCCGAATCTGTGCTTGATAATAATCAACATTCTTTTGAGCCTTATCAACAGCTTCTTTGTCCGGCGGGGTTATCGCCTGAGCAATTTTTAAACTTCGTAAGGCGCTTTCCAGAGAAAGATTGGCATATTCTAATTGCCGTTGAAGCGCTGTCTTTTGCTTGCTAAGGCGATCGACTTCCTGTTGTAGTTGCGTGGCTTTAAATTTGGTCTGCGAAACCGCTTTTTCAGCCTCGCGCCATTCCTTGATGGATGTTACAAACTCAGTCGCTTTTTTATCCGCCTGCTGCGCCTGCGCCGAAATTAAAACCAAACCGGTCGCAATCGCAACTCCGACAATATTTAACGTTGTTGTTCTCATTTTTCTTTGCGTGTTCTGGTTATTGGGCTTCTGATTCAAGACAAAAATCTTCATTGTTATGGACAAATTTAAATCCAAACCTTATTAAATAAAAGCATTTTATAAAAATTTGTAAAGAAAAATTTTTTAAAATAATCATTTTGTTATTATTTATAATCACTTGCTTATAAATCTTTTGTTAAGGTTATCATTATTAAATTTTCGTCGTAGTTTATCCATGAACGACGTCGTTCATATTGATACATAAGCCTGCTATAGAATGTTTTTGTATGGTTTATTCTTAATTCTACCCGAGCGGTATAAATTTCTACGTCCTTATGAATCGGGTTGTCATATTCAATCAGTCTATAATAGCCACCTACTCTTGAAAGCAATTTTGGAGACATATTGTATGTTAATCTTAGACCTGTGCGCCATTCAACCTGGTCGCGGATATTATCGTCAAGATCATTGTATCGGGACCTGTCAAACACAAATTCTGCGTCAATGTCTTCGGTTAACGTCTGGTTTAACCGATAAAATATTCCGGTCCTGAGATATCGCTCAGGATAGGTCAACCGGCGCGCCCACTCAAGGCTATGCCAGGTGAATGGACCAATCCTATGCCGCACGCTCACCGTCCACAAATGAGTAGTAACAGGCGAATCACCAGAGTCGTAGTAGCCAAACTCGCCCAGAAAATCTATCTGTTTTGTAACCGGTCCTTCCAGACCAATATAAGCGATCTGGTCCCAATCTCTGTGGCGCGATGTGGAGATAACGCGGTAATCCGCAAACGGCTTAAAGCGCATATTTTCATGTTCATTCTTTGCCGCAATGAAAATTACATCCTGCCGACTGTCTTTTATTTCTTTAACATCCCCGGCATACCAGTTGTTTTGATGATACCCACCTGCAGTCAATCTTGTTTCGGTCGGAACAAGTCGACTCACTGTTGCGCCAACTCTATTTTGATAATAAACACTTCCAAATTGGTCATACCTTGATAGTGTGCGAGAGTCTGGATCAAGCGGGGTTCTGTATTGATACCTGCCCGCCCTGTCAATCTCGTCGGTGTTTGTGTCAAACAGGTCAAACGCCTCGCCTTTTATAAAACCGCCCGAGCGTATGGTGAAGTTATTAAAAACCTGAATATCTGTGCCGCCAACCGGTATATCATATACGAGCCGCGCCATAGCAAGCGGCGTGAAATTGCCTGACAAAATTTCCAGTGGATCACCGTAACCTATTTTACCCTGAAACGGCAGATATCCGATTCTGCCCCCTAAAGAGAGCTGGAAATTATCGCCTAACTGAAGCATTCCCACCAGTCCCAATGTTATTATCCCAATTGCATCGGATTCTCTTCTTGTGTTGTCGCGCCAGATATTATCGCTCCACAAAACAGTGCCCGAAAGAGATTTGAAGTCTAAATAAAAATCGCCAATCTTAATATCTGCGTCTTCGGGTCTTATGCGCCATTCAACCAGAGGCAGAGAAAAATAGGGACGCAATCCTAATCCGATACCGGCTTCACCCTCCCCCACGCCGGCTCTTACGGGTTCACGAACGCCAGTTCGAATAGTTCTGAAAACCGTGGTGTAACCCGCCTCAACTTCCTTTATCATTCCCGGTTCAACAGTGCCCGGACCGCCAGCGTATCCGGGTTCGCCTGCTTCCTGTTTCCAACCACGCGGAGTTTTACCCTTCCCGGATTTATCCACTACAGGTTCAGGCAGGAACCCCTCTTTTGTTGTTTGACCGGGCAGAATGTTATTTAACCCAACCGAGT
>JBAMMJ010000185.1:9065-20490 GCA_039793825.1 Verrucomicrobiota bacterium
CCGCAATTATTGCAAAGCGAATGATTGAATGTAATTCCATCTTTTTTTTCCCGGTTCCCATATAAAAATTCGGTTTTCCGTTAATTTCTATTACAAAACAAAATAAATTTGCTAATGCGCACCCACTTCAGATTTACAAAATCCAAAACGCAATAACCGCCTCCAACCTCTATAAATTAAAACAATGGCTGCTCTTTTGAAATCCATAACTACTTAATAATTCAGTTTTTTTAAATTTTGTCGAGAAAAAAATTATCTATTTTGCCTTTTTCATCAAAATTAAAGACGGATAGGATTCAATTCTGAACGAAAAAGGCAGATAAATCAAAACTCCAACAAGGGGCAATGCCGTGACAATAATTATCCAGAACATTCGCTGTCTTGATGTAAAGGGCTGTTTGTTTATACTTGAAAGGGTGCACAATAAAACAAAAAACCATATTATAATCATACAGGCGATGACCTGCGAATTCATCTTCATCGCGTCAACGCTAAACCTATTTAAGATCTCACTCATAAATATTCGGGCGTGAATTGTTATTCAATTTCCTGAATCTTATTTAAAAAATCTTGAAATAGCAAGAACAAAAATAAAAAATAAAGGCGCTAATTGCCAGCGCCAGAATCGCCTTTATAAATTGGGATTATTTTGCTTTGAGGTTGTTTATGGCTTTTTTAATCTCGTCTATATGAACCTGTGCGTCAGGATTATCTGTGATATGAACAATCTTACCCTCTTTATTAATCAGGAAACTGACGCGCCGCGCCATATTTTTTCCGGGCATCCGCGTTCCATATTTTTCAACAACCTTCCCTTCCACATCCGATAGAAGCGTGAAGTTAAGATTATGTTGAGAAATAAAACGTTTATGGCTTTCTATTGTGTCCATACTGACTCCAACAACTTCCACCTCGGCAGATTTAAAATTGCCAATGTTGTCTCTGAATGCGCACGCCTCTTTGGTGCATCCCGGAGTATTGTCTTTAGGATAAAAATAAATGAGAACATTCTTTTTTCCTATATAGTCTGACAATTTCCAGACATTGCCATTCTGGTCTTTTGCCTCAAATTCCGGCGCCACATCGCCGACCTTCAATGGGAGTTCGTTTCCGGTTGCCTTCATATTTATCAGTCCTATCGCTATTGTAGTCGCTATTGCAGTTGTGATCAGTTTTCTCATAACTTTTAATTATAAGTATGTTAACTGTTTTGAATATACAGCCTTTTCTTCGGCTTCGCAAATTTCAATTGCAGACAGACCATCTTCTGCCGTAACCACAGTTGGTTGTTTGCCTTCAATTATGCAGTTAACAATATGCCGCAGTTCGCCCACGTAGCCGTCTTTCCCCTCGTCAAATGAAATAGTCTGCGGTTGTTTACCCCTTTCGTATAATTTCAACGCCTCTTTTCCGCGCGAGCAATCATAGTCTGCGGTTGCGTTTTCAAAAATCGCCGTATAAGACATATTGAAACCGAAGCCCTCGGTCATTGCCCAGCTGCCTTCAGCAAACACAACCACCCCATGGGCAACTTCATACTGCGTAACAATGTGGTCAATGCAGCCGCTAATTAATGTAAAACCGCTTGAATACACCGCTTTTGGTTTTCCAAAACAGAACTGGACAAAATCCGTGTCGTGAATGTGAAGATCAAGCAGCGCGCCGCCGGATTGTTTGCCGTCAAAGTATGTGCCTTTGCTCCATCCGGGTGCCTGCGATACTCTTCTCAAGCGTAGCGCCAGAATTTTTCCAAACACTCCTTCTTCTATCTGTTTTTTCAGCCACGCCCATTCAGGCCAGAAACGGAGGCACATCGCCGGCATCAGAATCTTTCCAGTTTTTCTTGAAGTCTCTAACATCTGTTTTGCAAGTACAGAGGTGCGCGCCATCGGTTTTTCGCAGAGAACGTGTTTGCCAGCTTCCATAGCCGCAATCGCAATTTCAGGATGCGCAGGCGTGGGAACGCAAATATCAACAAGATTAACATCAGGATTTTTCAGCATCTCTTGATAATCGCGGTATGCCTTAACTTTCTTGAAATCCAGTTTCAGTTCCGTTCCAGTTCCGATGTTTCCCTGACTCACAAGTTTGCCATTTTCAGGGATTCTAATTGCATCGCAAACCGCAACAATCTCTGCATCTGGAATTTTTTGATAGGCGTTCAAATGGGTTACCCCCATAAAACCAAGACCGACAACGCCAACTCCAACCTTTCGTGTTCCGTGCATAATTCTCCTTTCTTATTTGCTCAATAGGTCTTTCACAAATTCAAAAGCGGCGCGAATATCTTCCATCCTCTGGTTTCCAGCTTCGCGTTCAATGCAAAGATTTCCTTCAAATCCGTTTTCATTCAAAACCGCAAAGAACGACTTCCAGTCAACCTCGCCGGTTCCAAGCCTTACCTCTTCACCCCACGTGCCCGGGACTTTTGTCCGCGTGGCGTCTTTTAAATGACACTGGCGGATCCATGGCAAAAGCGTTTTTAATGCCTCAATCGGGTCGCCTTTGTCATATAAAATTATGTTTGCCGGGTCAAAGTTAACAACAACATTTTTCTTATTTAATATTTCAAGAAGCCCGCGCAACGTCTCAGCTGTCTCCTGACCAGTTTCCATCCCAAGCTCAATCCCCGCCTCGCCAAAAACATCAGCCACCTGTTTTAATCGGCTTAGAAGTTTATTGAAATTCGGGTCAGTTTTTTTATGAGGAATAAATCCGGCATGGAAGGTTATCAGTTTTAAACCGAGTTCTTTGCCAATCTTAACAGTTTGCTGAATATTTCTCCAATTCTGCTCCCAGGTCTTGTCGGGAACAATTCCCCCCGTCCTTTTTATTGATTCAAGCGTCGTATAATCTTCGCCGACACATCCAAACATCCCGGAAACAATCGTTATGCCGTTATCCGCGCAAAGCTCTGGTAAAACCGACCATACCGCGGGGTTCTCCCTTATTGGGTCAATCGCGCACTGGAGTTTTTTAATCCCGAGTTCTTTTAATTTGTTGATTAAAACCGTCGGGGTTTCAGCCTGCAAAGACCAGCCACAGACACCGATTCGTTCACTTATATCTTTCATAGCAGAAAACTTTTCTCCTATATTTTCTTTAAGCGACCAACAAAGTCAATAAAATCAACAGCCTGATTTTTAAGCCGTTCTAATATCTCGCTGTTTGTTAATCTCCCACTTGAATCAATAACTGAATAAACATTTGGTATAAAAACGCTCCTGGGGAAAATAAACGCATTGCGGTATGTAAAAATATCTTGCAGGTGCTCAACCGCTCTCAAGGCGCCCCACATACCTGCAGCGAGTCCAACAAAACAGGCAGGCTTTCCCACAAGGCTTTGCGGAAACTCAAGCATATCAATAAAGTATTTTAAAATGCCCGGAAAACTGCCGTTATACTCAGGCACAACCACAACCAGACCATCAGCAGTTTTGACTGCATTCGCATACCATTCAAAACTTTGGGGCTTCTGCGCATAGGCAGATGGGCTAAAAATTTCGCCCGGCAGATCACAAAGGTCTATAAGTTCAGTGGCAACGTTTAACCGAGAGTATATCTCGGCAACCTGTCGGGAAACTTTGCCTGTATTACTTTGCGGTCTATTTGTTCCAGAAATAATTCTTATCATAACCATTAGATTATCATAATCTTTACTCCGCGCAAGTTCACCCGGTCTTTTTAAGAACCACAAGACATCGCGCTGCAAATATCTCCGGAAAGCGCGAAAGAACAGCATCCAGCCTTTTTAGAACAGGATAAAAAAAGGCAGGATAAAGTGCAGGCTTGCTATAACCGCCAGAGAATATATAACTAAAGCACGACAACCTTTCCAGATTCAGAATTTCCCAATTATTTTCTAAATCTGGCAATTTACTTTTGAAGAACAATCGCGTTGCGTTTCCTTGCGCGGCATAGTAACCGATCTTGTTCGGGAGCGTTTTAGAAAGATTGATTACTTTGCGCCATCCGATTGGTTCGGGATGCAAAATGCCATACACAATCCATCCGACAACGCTAATATAGGGTTCAAAGATTATCAGACGTCCGCCGTTGACAAGAGTTCTGCGCGCTTCATTTAAAAATGCCATCGGATATTCAAGGTGATGAAATACGTCAAATAAAACAATATGTGAAAGAGCGTTATTATTGAAAGGAATATGGTAGGCGCTGCAAACAATATCAATCCACCGATTTGGGAACAGATCAGAACAAATTATGTCATTTATAAATTCTCTGGATTTTCCAATACCCGAACCGATTTCAAGAATTCGCCCCGGTAATGAAGGGGAAAAATTGCTTTTGATAATGTTGTAAAAATCGGCATAGACCATTCTCAACAGCGGTTTGTTTTCCCAATGTTCAAGATTTCTGGCGATTTCATCTTGATGTCTTTTTATTGTGGCATCGGAAGCCATATAACATTTAGATAAATTTTAACCTTTTTGCCGCAAATATGACCATTTTCAAGAGCAACCAGCCGTGACGCCATCTGTGAATATTGGTTTTGCCATAACTTCGGGAGCGATAACGAACCGGCAAATCAACGATTTTAAGATTTAACTTTTTTGCGCCAAAAAGAAGGTCAAAATCTCCAAACGGATCAAACTCGCCAAAATAGGAACGATTTTTTGCAATTTGAATATAATCGGATTTAAACAATGCCTTTGTGCCGCAAAGGGTGTCTTTTATCGGGTGTCCGAGCAGCCAGGTAAAGGCAAGGCTGAACATTTTGTTGGCTAACATATTTAAAAACTGCATAGCCTCTTTTTCCATCGGGTAAACAAGACGCACTCCGTTAATAAATTCTCCAACGCCAGACTTTGCCGCCGAATAAAATTTTGCAATGTCCGCAGGGGGAACAGTCAGGTCTGCGTCAAGGATTATTAAAAAGTCTCCATTCGCGATTTCAAAACCTTCTCTGACGGCGTTTGCCTTGCCGCTTCCACTCTGTCTGATAGCGATTATCCGTTTATCAGGATACGATGTTTTTACCCGCTGTATTTCATCCCAGGTGTTGTCTTTTGAATGCCCTTCAACAAAAATTATCTCTGTCCATTTACCGATTTGCGGAATTTGTTTGACGGCTTCTTCAATGTTGCCAGCCTCGTTTCGGCAGGGAACGATGATGCTGCAACTGAAATCTTCATTCTTATAGAGTTCGGGTTTTTGCCTGGCGACTACGAATATTGATAAACAAAGATTTCTCAAAAGCGGCGATATCCAGCGGTTTACGAAAGAGCTGATAAGCGGAATTTTAATCGGCAAAAGGATTTTTGTTTCGGTGTGAACTACGTCCCACTTTGCAAGGGCAAGCAGGTTTTTAACATCCGATAAGGACAACCAGTTTTGCGGAGGGGTTGGAGATTTAAATCCGAGTTTTTCGGCAATGGCAAGCACCGGGCGCCAGAGATGATTATAAAAATTAAGCACAAGTCTGGTCCGGGGAGTGGAGAACTGGTGCAGCCGTTCAAAAAATGCCTGAACATCGCTCAGGTCGTTGATTAAATCTGAGGCAACGATATAATCAAACTTTTCTTCGCTTTCATACGACAGAATGTCTGCTACGACAAACCTTAAATTCGGATGGCGGTTTCTTGCGATCTCAATCATTTGCGGGCTGATGTCAACGCCTACTCCCTCAGCAGGTTCAACGTCGCTCAATAGGTCGCCAATCCCGCATCCGGCTTCCAACACACGCGCTCCCTTTGGTATGAAATATCTATAATAATGATGAATTAACCTGTGGTAATGTCTTTTAATTTCCTGCGGACGAAACGACGCCCTTTTGTTGTAAAAATCGCGTACGCTGTTCATTTTTAATCACCACACAGTCTATCCAAATTTTAAAATTTACGAAGGAAAAATTAAATATTTCTAAACCGATAAAACCGTGGTTTTACTTTATCAATGGTCGGTATGATGAGTTGAATCAAACCATTTGTATCTGTCTGAAACGGGACTATGGTATTCCATACAGCCGGACTAAGAGACTCGCTGAATTCAAGCATATAATTTCCAAGCGGCTTCGCCCTCACGTTAATAAATAAGACGTTGTTGGTTATTATCGCGCTCATCGTTAGCGGATAAGAGATAAAGTTAAGATTGGTGGCGTCTGACGGCAAATTAACTGTATATGAAATGGGTTCAAACTGATGACCACCAAGAGTCGGTGTTATTGTGTATGAACCGGATGATGAAGTAGAAACTGAAAATTGTCCATTGGTGTCGGTTAAAATCTCCTGTCCATCAGAACAAACAATCTTAACATTCACCTTTGGTTGACCATACTCTGTAACCGTGCCTGAAAGTAAGGAGAACCTTGTGGCAATGAAATTGATGTTAGTCGCATCCTTATCTACAAGAGTTATATTTACGCTTGCCGGCATAAAGAGATAGTTATCACTTACTGGAATAACTGTTATAGAACGCGGCGGCAGGTTGCTGATTACATAGTAACCGTTTGAATCAGTCAGTACTTCAAGACCGTATGCGGTAACTCTTACATTGGCTATACCATTAGTTCCATCTGAAGTAATGCGACCACTAACAGATAATACTCCATAGGCTTGAAAGTTTAAGTTTGTAATGTCAGATATTAAATTAATCTGAATATTGTTTGGCGCAAATCTATAACCATCGCGGGCTGCATAAACAATAACAGTGCCTTCCGGAACATTCGTAAGAATGTAATAACCGCCGATAGTTGAAAATGCAGAAACTCCGCCAGCGGTAACTACCACACCAGAAATCCCGCGTGAACCTTCAAGTATCCTGCCACTTATTGTATGAAGCCGTGTAGCAATAATGTTAATTCCATTTGTGTTTGATGTAATTAAAATGTCAATCGGCAAAAATGAATAATTCTCAAGTGTCGCCGTTATCCTGTTTGTCCCTTCGGGAATTGAGCTAAGTGTGTAATAACCATATTGGTCTGTAATTGCAGTTGAGTTACCGCTGCTTACCACTACACCACCTATACCATTAATACCATCGGTTGTAACTCTGCCGCTTACATTATAAGTTTGAACCGCCACAAAATTAACCACTTCATCTACGTTGCTTAATACAATATTTGTAAATGAAGGTATAAAGATATGTCTTGATAAATAAGGCGTTATTAAATAAGAGCCCGGTGGCAAATCTCCGATTGAATATTCGCCTTTGCTGTCAGAAGTAATTAACCGCTGATTAACAACTATGTCAACACCGGCTAAACCGCCGTCGCGCTTTGTTACGGTTCCTCTGATAGATAAATTTCCAGAAGCAACAAAGTTAACATTGGTTGTAGTGCCGCTCGGTTGTATTGTTATTTCTGTTGGTTCAAACCTATAACCATCAAGCTGTGGACGAACTACAATATTAGTAGATTCTAATTTTGATAATATATAAGTGCCTTGAGCATCAGTTAATGCGGTTAATCCGCTTGCGTTTATTAAAACACCGGCTAATCCAACGCCGTTAAAAAATACATTTCCTTTAACATCATATAACTCTGAACCTAAAAATGCGATTTCTGATGGTTGAGATGTAATGGAGATATTAGTTTTATCAGGAATAAATTTAATATATTCATTACTCAAAGCAATCGTTAACATACCCTCACTTATATTAGTCAGGGTAAATACGCTATTTGTTATTGTTTGTTGTATATAATAAGAATTAGTCTGTCCAGATAAAGATAAATAGTAATTTGTTGCACTTATAATAATTGATTTATTGGTAAATACTCCATTCGTTTCGCCATTTATTGGATTAATCTTGATAATTCTACAGGTTACTAAATAAGAATTTAATCCAACATAATCCAATCCATAATAATCCCGATTTACATTTATTTCATAATATGGCGGGTCAAAATTATAACCTGATAAAATTGGGTAAACCTTATAAATTTTTGGCGAAACATTGTTAATTGTATAACCGCCGCTGTCATCGGTAATTCCAGTATAACCGCCTGCGTATACCAAAACGCCTTTAAGCGGCTGTCCATTTCTTAAAATCTTTCCATAAATGGAATAGATACCTTGCGCATTAAATGTTATATTAGTTGATGAGTTGAGATTGATAGAAAGAACCTGCGGTATAAATTCGTATCCATCTTTTTCCGGTATTATAACATAATTCCCAGCTGTTAAATTGGACATAGAAAATATGCCATTTGAATCAGTATAAGTAATCTGGTTTCCAACTGTAATTCGTACATTTGCTACCGATGTAGTCCCTTCTAAAATCCTCCCGGACAATGTAAAAATAGTTTGTTTTGCCTCAAAATTAATGTTTGTCAGGTTTTGTTGCAATAAAATATTTGTTATCGGCGGTATAAAGGAATAACCATATTTAGAAGTTGTTATTGTATAAGTTCCTGACGTCAGGTTCGTAAAAAGAAAATAACCATTTGCGTCTGTGGTAGTTTGATTGCCGTTTGCACTTACCGCGACGGCAGGTAGCCCCTGACCGTTTTCGGTGATTCTACCGCCAAGATTCCACAATCTGGTTGCAATAAAGTCAACATTTGTCGCAGACCGAGCGCCCAGATTAACGGTTTGCGATTCAGGTACAATGAAAAATCCATTGGCTTCAGCCGTAACAATGTAAGTGCCTGTTGTTAAGTTAGATATGACATAAAAACCATTAGAATCGGTAACTGTGGTTCGGGTTCCTGCGGTAATTCTTACCGAATCTATTCCAACAGCGCCGTCTGTAACTCTTCCCCGAATTTTTGTAACAGGCAATTCATAGGCGCCGGCATCGGCGCTATCGCCATATTGCCGAGCAGTTCCGCGCTGGTCAGTAGCCAGGGCGGAATACGGATTTGCTCTGTCTATTGCCGGGCTATCAGCCAGGAGCGGCAACGTATAAGTATTTCCGCCGTTGTCTCCAAACAAACCAAGTTTAGGATCGGTGTTTTTCAGACTCGTCTGATGTCCTAATCCTGTAGAATCTGAACTGATGTTATAACCAGCGTCAGTAACGGCGCCATATATGTTTCCGCCATTAACGCTTGCGTCAATTATTGAACTTTCAATTATAAGACTGCCTTGATTTGCAATGTTTCCGCCACCTGCAAACCCAATACTTCCCGCGCGCCCGGGGAAAACGCCCTGACCTGGCGCTCCATTTGTTCCGCCAATTACATTTCCTGACGAAAAGGTGCAATTTGTTATCCTGCTTATACCTGAATTGAAGTAATTTCCCCCCAGGGCGTTGCCGCCGTTTCCGCCGTCCCCGGCAAGAAAATCAATGCTATTGCCACCGTTTCCACCCGCCCCGCCGTAAGAAGAATTTGCGTAAAAAGTGCAATTAACAAGGGTATTAGTTCCAAAATTTGCGATTGCGCCAAGCGAGCCGCCTCCAGCGGTTCCGTCGTTGCCGTTTCCAGATGAATCGGTGTCAGCCTGAGCGCTATTGCCACCTTGAGAAAGATTGTTGTAAAAGGCACAGCCGCTTAAAATTAAACTACCCATATTAAATATTGCCGAACCGCTTCCGTCTGCGCCGGCGCCACCCTGCCCAATTCGTCCATACATCGCCCCGACACCATTTGTGCCTCCTGAGCCGCCTGAGCCGCCGATTGCGCTATTCTGGTAAAAAGAACAATCTATGATCTGGGCGGCGCCGCTGTTGTAAAGCGCTCCCCCACGAGCGATACCGCCGTTACCTCCGGCACCCCCATTCCCTCCTGCAAAGTCGCCATTTCCCCCGTTGCCGCCGTTGCCACCATTGCCGCCCGCGGCAAGATTGTCAGAAAATACCGATTTTATCAAAATGATATCACCTTCGTTATAAATTGCTCCGCCATAGGCGGTCCCGCCGCTCGTGCCGCTTGACCCGTTGCCACCGACACTGGTGGTGTTGTTTCCGTTTTGTCCGTTCACGCCTTTATTACCGAGGGCGCGGTTGGAGTTAAATACGCAGTTGCTTACGTAAAGTGAGCCACCGCCACTGACGTAAATTGCGCCGCCATTGGAACTTACGCCGCTTGATATGGTTAAATTTTTCAAAACAAGTCGCGCACCTGAATTTACTATGAAAATTCTCGTCCCTGAGTAGGTCTGATTTGTAGTGTTGGCTGTATAACCACCATTTAAGGTAATATTTTGTCCTGCGCCATCAATGGTTATATCGTTAGCAACCACGAGCGGCGTTGTGAGGTTCATTGTGCCGCTAAAACCGAAGGTGATTTCACCTCCTGCGTTGATAGCTGTCTGGAGGGCTTGTTGAGAATTGGTAGTCAACGTTGCGGCATACAAATCTATAAAACTGAGAATAGAAATTAACAGAACAAAAATTCGCGAAAACAATCGCGGTTTATCTGATTTATTATTCGGTATCATCCTGATTTTTAATGGGTTATGCATAACAAACCCGAAATTGTTGCGCTGTTTTCAATTTATTTCTTGGTCTTTTTGAGCAACTTCATTTTGTTTTCTCTTTCAAGCTTTTCGGATTCCATTCGTCGTAATTCTTCCTCTTCCTGTTCGGCGCGTTTGACGCCGGGGAGCAAATTTCTTTCATCTTCGGTGGCTTTTGCGGCTAATTCCGGTGTTGGAAGGACTGTGGGTCTAATAAGGACAATTAATTCGTTTCTATTTTTCTTTGAGCTACTGTTTTTGAACAAAGCGCCGAGGAGCGGGATATCTTTTAAAACGGGGACGCCGGAGCTTGATTTTGTGATGTCTGAAGTAATGAAACCGCCCAGAATTACGGTATCGCGGTCTCTGACGGCGACGTATGCCTGCGCCTCTCTGTCAATCGTAATTGGAACGCTATTGTTATCTATCTTTACCTCCCCGCCGATGTTTTTAATGGTCTGTTTAATATCCATAACCACAAGGCCATCGGCATTTATAAATGGCAGTACCGAAAGTTCAATTCCGATTGGCAACTGCTGGTATTGGGAATAAGGGGCGTAACCGCCGTAATAGCCGCCGTAAGTGCCAGTTATGTAAGGTCTTGTTTCACCAACAAATATGCGCGCCTCCTTTGCGTGTGAGGTCAGTATGCGCGGTTTTGAAAGCACGTTGAAACGGCTGTCTCTTGCAATTGCGGTTGCGGTAACATCAAGGTCCTGGCTGAACCTGCCAAAATAGCTGAATCCGCTCAGAGCGGAGGCGGCATTTGTGCCGACGGTTGTGAAACTTCCCGGGTTAAGAACCGTGCCGTTTATAATTGAGCCGATGCCTGTAAATCCGCCAACGCGAGTGGGTTTTCGTTGCTGGTAACTTAATCCATATTCGTTGTCGTTTTTGAGCTGGACTTCCATAATCAGCGATTCAATTAAAACCTGCGCAAGGACGACATCAAGTTTAGCAATTATATTGGTAATCATCTCCATATCCCGTTTATCGGCGAAGATGAGGAGAGAATTTGTGCGTTCATCGGCGATAATTTTTGCCTGACCGATAATCTGGAGTTCGCC
>JBAMMJ010000185.1:20500-25389 GCA_039793825.1 Verrucomicrobiota bacterium
CCGCGGAGGCTTTTTGGACTATACTTCTTAATCTGTCTGCAAAACTGCTTTGTGCCGCGCCGGGTGTTGTGCCGGGTTGTGTTGTTGTGCCCGGGGGTTGGTAGCCGGGCATACCCGGAGTTGTGCCGACGCCGGTTGTTCCAAATCCGACACGCGAGGTTGATGTTGTTAGACCGCGTCTGCCGCCGCTTGTGGCGCCGCCGACGGTTGTGCCGCCGCCACCGCCTGCTGTCAATGAACTGAGCACCTGCGCAATATCGGACGCAAGCGCGTATTTAATCGGAATGACAACAGGCTCAATTTCAAGCGGCACCGACACATCAATCTTGTCGAGCAATTCAAGCATCCTCTTCACGTTGTCGGCATAATCCCGAATGATGAGAATCTGGCTGCTGTCTATGGGCGTTATTGCATTTTGAATTTTTGCGAATGGTTGCAATGCCTGAACAACCTCTGATGGTTTTGCGTTTGTGAGCTGGCGCACAACCGTCACATACGGCGCCATATCTGGCATATTTGTTATAATATCGCTTGTTGAAAATGGTTTTGCCTGTTGAAAGACAATGTTTTCTGGAACTACCTTTACGAATTTATCCCCGACATCAATCAATGTAATTCCATTCATCGCCAGCACTGCCCCAATGGCGCGGATTGCCTCGTCTCTTGTCAGATCGGTTTGAGTTTTTATGGTGATTTTGGTGTCCGGCAAACTTGCTGGACGCAACAGGGTGCGGTTTACGAGCTCTGCGTAAAAATCAAGCACCTGACTTAAATCGGCAGCCTGAAACCGTATCATACCCTGTTTGATAATCTGCTCATCCTGAGCGAATTTGCCCGTCGGCGCGTTGGTTATCATTGCGGCGGCTGCGGCTGGATTTGTTGCGGTTTGTCCGACTGTAGTCGGCATTGCGGGCAGACCGGGTGTTGGGACGGCAGGGATTGAGGGCACAGCTGGAACAGGTGGAATTGCAGTTGTTCCCGGAGCAGCGGGAACTCCCGGCAACGTCGGTGCCCCGGCAGGCAGCGTCGGGGCAGTGGTTCTTGTCGGGACGATATTTGTTGCGGTTGCCGCAGCGGCTACATTTGTATTAGAAGCGGCTGCATTTGCTGTCACGGAGGCTGCGCCTGAAACCGGATTCGTTGAAGGTTTGGCTGCAGTCGGGCCTGGAATCGCTGGCAACGCAGGCAATGTTACGGGCAGGTTTGTTGATCTCTGGCTAACATTTGTTTGAGTTGATGTTTTCAGTATATTGGTTGCTGGTTGAGAGACGGTTTTTTTAACCGCAGCATTTGTCAGATTCGTGTTTGCCGCATTGGTGTTTATGGCTGTCCTGGGAACTCGCGCCGGAAGTTTTGGAACCGGCGGCGGTTCCGACGGCTGAGAATATGCCACAAAACCGTTTGTGTATATTATTGAAACTGCGAGAACAAAACGGAGAAGTAATTTTGTAATATTCATTTTGTTGAGCTGGTTAAGTGTCTTTAACCGATACAAATTTTTGCATTCTGTTTTTTTCACTGATTTCATAGCCGTTATGTTGCGATAATTGTCATAAGTAATCGGGTCAAGAGTCTGGCGCTATTGGTTCAGCCACTTTTTTCGGAAGAACCGATTTAGCGAGCGGTTTTTTCTGAAATCTTCCGATGAGGGTAACCGAGCCGACGAGTTTATGGTTTTGTGGGTCGGGTTTAATATCCATATCGCGGACTCTTATAAGGGATTTGTCCGAACCGAGTTTGATAAGGAAGTCGACGAGTTCTTTTTCACCTGCGGTGAAATAGATTGTGACGCGTTGTTCTGTGAAGAATGGATTGTTTGGGACATCGCCGCCGCCGGCGGGTGTCTGGCGCTGAACGAGGATATTTGCCTCTGCCGCCTTTGCAAGGGCAGTCTGGGCAAGAGAGAGTGCGGCTTCTTCTGTCGGAACGTATTCACCGGAGGTTTGCAGTTCTTCAAGCCGGGCAAGATAAGCCGGCAGGTTGTTTGTCTCCTTCATATACCGTTGAATATTCATTTCGGTATCTCTTATTTTTTTCTGCAAATCTTTCCAGTCGCCAAACCGCGGCACTACAAAATAGAAGTTGATGACGGCAAACAGCACCAGCGCCGCTCCGACCACGAGTCGGCGTTCTACAGGCCTTAAATTTAATTTGTTAAAAAGACTAATCATTCAACTTCTGTTCGGTTAAGTTCGCAATTAAAACTCCAGGTTATGTTTTGTCCCCGCAAACTGATCGTTGGCGGACTGACCTTGCTGAAGAGTTTCTGTCCGTTTTGCTCAAGCCGACCCAGAATGCCGTTGTATTCGGTTACTTTTGCGTTCTGGTCTGATGGCGCTGTGCCGAAAATGGTTATTGTTTTGGCGCGAGAAAAGCTCAAGGAATTAAGGGTTAATTCCTCCGGGAGATTGATTACCACAGCATAATAGGCATCAAGGACAGCATTTTTAAGACTGAGCTGGTCTTCAAGGACCTGAATTTGCGCTTTAACGGCGAGTGTGTTTGTATATACCGCGCTCAGGGCATTTGCCTTTGATTGCAACTGGTTGTATTTAAATTTTAAAACCTCAACATACCCAAAATAGATCAGGACACCGATCAGGTATACCAGTATGGCGGCGCCGACGCCGCTCATCCACAGTCTGTCTATGAATTGTTGTTTGTAGCGTTCGGTGTATTCCTGCGGAACCAGAGTGGATTGAGATTTTGCTTCCAGAAGGCGTTTTGCGGTCAATTCCGCAACTTTTCTGGGTTCTGGCAAAGGATGGGATTCATAATTGCCGGCTGAGATTTCTGAGACTACTGGTTCAAAAAGCGTTCTGGCTTCTTCCTCCGGGGCTACGATGTGCCAGCGCAACTGGATATTCGGGTCATACCATCCTTCAAGTTCACCGCCCCAGATTATGTGGAGCAGCTGTCTTTTCAGGCTTTCTTTATCGTTTTCAAGAACATTTATAACGCCAATGTGCCTTAAAGCGCCATTTATCCACCAGGCGCTAATCCACATTGTTTTGTTTACCGACGGATCAACCGGATAAATCCATACGCTATCGCCGCCGATTTCGTATGAAAAAAGCGTGTCAAACAGCGGCGTTTCAAGTCGGTCGGCAAAGTAACCGTTTTCTTCTAATTTTCCGAGCTGGCTTTCAATTAGATTTTTTGGCGCTATGAAGACGACGACTGTTTGTTCGTTTGGTTGCGAAGAGGGCAAAGTATGGATTGCCCAACCAATCTGGGTGACGGGTATAGGGGAGAGTTGCTCCAGCTGGAACTCCACCATTGAAAGGGTCTCGTTAAAATCTGCCGCAGGCAGTTGAATTACCCTGATGAATACTTGCTCCGGGGGGAGATAGGCGATATTGAATTTTTTGGTAAGTAGCGAGCCCCAACTTTTTTTGAATAATCTGTGTGGCAAAGGTTCTGATGGCGCGGTGGAAAGTTCCTCGCTTAATCTGACGTTTTTTCCGGCAGCGGTGAATTGCCACAACTGCGCGCCCTGTTTCGCCAGATTAATTATATTACATATATGCCAGCCGCCCATTTTTACCGTTTGACCAGTTCAATTTGTTTGTCTTCAATAAGGTCAATATGTTCTTCGGTTTGTGTGACGCGCAGCACCTCTTCAATTGTGGTGATACCGGCTTTCACCTTGTGCCAGCCGTCGTGGCGGAGAGTTCTCATTCCGAGTTCAATCGCTTTTTGAGCAATAGCGGTTGACGGGGCGCGGTTCATCACCATCGACCTTATCGGGTCTGTTACGACCAGTAATTCATAAATACCGGTTCGTCCCTGATATCCGAGCTGTCGGCACTCTTCGCAGCCGAGTCCTTTGTAAAATTTGACCTTGTCTATCTCTTCTTCTGGAAAACCAATTTTTAGCAGATAACTGCGCTCAACATTTTGTTCGGTTTTGCAATGTGGACAAATTGTTCTGACCAGACGTTGAGCCATAACCGCTTCAACTGAAGAGGCGACAAGAAACGGCTCAATTCCCATATCAATCAACCGGGTGAAGGCGCTCGGCGCGTCGTTGGTGTGAAGTGTGCTAAAAACAAGGTGTCCGGTTAACGCCGCGCGAATTGCGATTTCTGCCGTTTCAAGGTCGCGGATTTCACCAACCATTATCACATTTGGGTCCTGACGCAGGATATGCCTCAAACCGACAGCAAAGGTTAATCCGATATCCGAACGGACTGGAATCTGGTTAATTCCTTTGAGTTCGTATTCAACCGGCTCTTCAATTGTGATAATTCGTTTCTGGACGGAGTTGATGGTGCTTAAAAACGCGTAAAGCGAGGTAGATTTGCCCGAACCGGTCGGACCCGTTACGAGCATAATGCCGTGTGGTTTTACAATGATTTCACGAATCGCCGCCTCCTGGTCTGCGGAGAAGCCGAGTTTGTCAAGCCCGAGAAATACTTTGCCGCGCGTCAGTAACCGCAATGAAACGCTCTCGCCGTAAACTGTTGGGACGGTTGAAACGCGGATGTCTAATTCTTCACCTTTGATTCTAACATTGATTCTGCCGTCCTGCGGAAGCCGTTTTTCAGCGATGTTCATCCCGGACATCACTTTTATTCTTGATATGATAGCGGCTTGATAACGTTTTAATTGCGGAGGCATCGGGGCTTGATGGAGTATGCCGTCAATACGGTACCGAATCCGCAACTCGTCTTCGCACGGCTCAAAGTGAATATCGGTTGCCCGGTCCTTATACGCCTCCCAGATTATCTGGTTAACGAATTTAATTACGCTTGCCTCCTGATCGGTCTCGGTGATTTCTTTGTTTTCGGGCACCAGCAGTTCAAATGGCTCTTCTTCTTCCTCCATTTCGTCCAATGTTTCTGCGCCCACGCCGTAGTATTTTTTGAGCGCCTTTTCAATTTCAT
>JBAMMJ010000186.1:0-2323 GCA_039793825.1 Verrucomicrobiota bacterium
TCACAAAGCGGTGTTGCGCCTGCTTGCGCAGGCTTAACACCGCACTCCATAATTTCGCTAAATAAGGTATTTCGCCTTAACAACAAACAAATTGCGAGTCAAAATTAGGAAAGCCTTGTTTTCTAAATTAATTGACAGCATTGGGCTGGTTTATTTATAGAGAGTCTAATCAGATCCATTTTTTGCGGAGAAGAATAGTCTTAACCGATTGAGTTAGAAAGAGGTAGCAGGAGATTATTAACAGGAGGATGGGCCAGTATAGCGGAGGCAATGGAGTGAATCCTAATGATGACGCCAGAGCGGAATATGGCAGAACGATTCCGATGCCGATGATAATGATAGATGTTAAAACAAGTGGAACGCTTGGCATACTTTGAATGAAGGGGATTTTGTTTGTTCGGATTATGTGTATAATGAGCGTCTGAGTCATCAGCGATTCTACGAACCAGCCGGTTTGGAAGAGAGATGCACGTGATGGGTCCCAGCATTGAAAAACATAGAGCATAACGAAATAGGTAATGTAATCAAAGATTGAACTGATAGGTCCAATAAAAAGGATAAATTTCGCAATTTCTTCTATAGACCAGGGACGTGGTTTTGCTATTTGTTCCCTGTCAACATTGTCTGTGGGGATAGGAACTTGGGAAAAGTCGTATAGCAGATTGTTTGTGAGAATCTGAATAGGTGTCATTGGCAGGAATGGCAGAAAAGCGCTTGCGCCCAGGACGCTGAACATATTGCCAAAATTTGAACTTGCGCCCATACGGATATATTTGATGATGTTAGAAAAGACTTTTCTGCCTTCTAACACGCCTTCTTCAAGGACCATAAGGCTTTTTTCAAGCAAGATAATGTCTGCGGACTCTTTTGCGATATCAACGGCGCTGTCAACAGATATTCCGACATCTGCAGCGCGCAGCGCAGGGGCGTCATTAATCCCATCGCCTAAAAATCCGACGACGTGTCCTTTTGCGCGCAGGAGTTGAACAATTCGCTGTTTGTCCGATGGTGTGAGCCGCGCGAATATATTTGTTGTTTCAATTTCAGAACAGAGTTGTGCATCGGACATTTTCTGGATTTCAGTTCCGGTGAGGATACGTTCGGTTGGAAGCCCAACTTCGTGGCATACTTTTTTGGTAACAAGGTCATTATCGCCGGTGAGGATTTTTACTGTTACGCCGTGAGTTTGCAGCGCGGTGATCGCGGGTCTGGCGCTGCCTTTTGGCGGGTCTAAAAACGCAACATATCCTTTCAGGATGAGGTCTTGTTCATCGTCTTTTGAATAAGAGTTGCGGCGGTCAACATCTTTATAAGCCAGGGCAAGGACGCGGAATCCATCGGCGCTTAACCTCCGGTATTCCTCTTGCAAATCAACAACCAGAATAGGTTCAATTGGAAGAATTTCGCCATCAATTTCAAACTTAGTGCATCGGCGGAAAACCTCTTCCGGGGCTCCCTTACTGAGCAAACGATGTTTGTCATCTGGCGTTTGCACCACGACAGACATCATCCGACGCATAAAATCAAATGGAATTTCGTCAACTTTTTGATACCGCTCCACGCCTTTCTGCTGATGAATTTCTTCGCGATGGTCAAGGATTGCGCGGTCAAGCACACTTTTAAGTCCTGTTTGAAAATGGCTGATAAGATAAGCATAAAGCAGGACCTCTTCGTTTTCTCTCCTGACTACATCGCAATGCTGTTCAAGAATAACGTGGTCAATGGTGAGAGTGCCTGTTTTATCTGTGCAAAGGATATCCATAGCGCCGAAGTTCTGGATAGAATTTAGCCTTTTTACAATAACTTTTTTGCGCGACATCAGGAGTGCGCCGCTTGAAAGGCTAACGGAGACAATCATCGGCAGCATTTCCGGTGTCAACCCAACAGCAACCGCAAGTGCAAAGAAGAAAGCCTCGCCCCAGTTGCCTTTGGTAAGCCCGTTTATCAAGAATACAAGCGGAACCATCACCGCCATAAATATTATCATCATCCAGGTAAACCGCTTAACCCCTTTGTCAAAACTTGTTTCAATTTGTTGTCCTGACAGAGTTGACGCCATTTTTCCAAAGTAGGTTTGAGCCCCGGTTGTCACAACTACGCCCGTTGCGCTGCCGCTTTCCACGCTTGTCCCGAGAAAACAGATATTACAAAACTCAAACGGCGATATGTTGTCCCGCGTTTCACGGGCATCTGATTTCTCCACAGGAATAGATTCACCGGTCATCGTTGCCTGGTTTATAAAGAGGTCTTTTGAAGCAATAATACGAATGTCAGCAGGGATCATATCGCCTGCTGAAAGTTTAACAATATCGCCAGGAACAAG
>JBAMMJ010000186.1:2333-3394 GCA_039793825.1 Verrucomicrobiota bacterium
GTGGAACTTCTCGTGCTGATCCATCTCTGATAACAGTTGCGGTAACTTTTATCATCGCTTTCAACTTCTCAGCGGCGGAATCTGCGCGAACCTCCTGAATCAACCGAAGCAAAACCCCGGTTGTAACCATTATACTCATCACCGTCCCCGCCCGAACATCGCCCATTATAAAAGATATGGTTGCCAGAACGCTCAGTAAAATTACAAGGGGATTGCGCAGCGCAATCCATAAAAACCAGAGCCAGCCGTGTTTGACTTCGCCCGGCATTTCGTTTAAACCGTAGGTTTCCTGCCGTTCTTCTATTTCTGCCTGAGACAAACCCGATGGGGATGAACGGAGACTTTTGAGGACTTCATTGACGTCTGCGCGGGCAAATTCAGCTATCCGGGGAGAGGGTTTGATATTATTATTACGATTCTTTCCGAATGCTATTACCTGACTGCCTGAATTGATTCCGTTAGATGATGCCATCTTCATCTCCTCAAACAACAGTTTTCAATCTCAACTGTTTAAAAATATTGTGTAACATAAATTCTGCCCGAATATGGTTTTTAAAACGGCGACGCTTATGATTAAGATGAAAATTTATGACGGCATCGCCAGCAAGGCAATGGTCTTTTTAATCTATTAATCATTATTTTTTATGTTTATGTTTCACATTATCCTAGCCGCGTTTTCATACTGGTAAAGTATTGTAAATTTTCCGGTCAAAATTCTGGTTTATAAAATCACTTTCGCCAAATCGTCTGGCGGATACTCCGTGAGTTATTGTCACAATATGTAATGCCTTTGATATTATCAGGCGTTAGTTTTTGTAATCTAAAATTTATTACTCTTTATTTTTCCAAATTTTCTCCTCTTTCAAATTATGGTTTAATTTCATTTTCTTGAAGAAATTTTGCAAGCCATATTTTTATATTTTTTGCGGAGTTAAACAAACAGCGCGCTTAAGAAAATATATTCTGTGTTCACCAAGATTTTTGGAATGCTGTGGTAAGGCTATGGAATAGCCGCAGCACAGCTTTGTGATATCGGATGTTATATAATCAACGGAACAGAT
>JBAMMJ010000187.1:0-1399 GCA_039793825.1 Verrucomicrobiota bacterium
TTATCCGCACTCTTAAAAATACAGTCTATCTCTTTACCACAATCGCTTGTGGCAAAATTTTTTGAATATATCACATTTTTTACTGACTTCAAAAAAAATTATATAGAGAACTACAGCGTCGCTACTTCCGTAAACCCCGGCGGCGGGGGCTACGACGGCTCTGTGAAATAGAGCTCAATCCTGAACATATAGCGGTCGTTAACTATCCTTTTAGAGTTCGGCAACAAACACTGACGCAGCAGCACTTTGGCATAAAAGCGTGACTTTTGTATTTGCTTCACTCCGTTATCACAAACCTCAGATTATTCGCCGCATTCAAGACGCCAAAGCGACGGCAGAGTTTGCCTTATGGCTCGCTTCGCCGCGGCGCAACCAAAAATAGACTCTCTATGAAAGGCTTGGTTAACAGGGCGGCTATACCCCAAAACAACCGCAGATTGCCGCGAACTTCCAGTTTAAAATTTTAACTACTTTACAGAAAATGAAGTTTCACACTACGCTAATTAGTCGCCGAAACAATCAAGTAAAAATAGTTAAACATTGCAATAAGTGTGGTTTTATTTACAATTGCTAAATTAAGATGGGCGACCTGGAAAGCCAATCAGTTAATGTTCAACCAATACAGGCTAACGTGCTTGTTGTGGAGGATGAAGCGCCACTTCTTGAAATGGCGACGATGGCGCTTGTAAGATATGGACATAAAATCTGGACAGCTCAAACAGTAAACGACGCTCGCGATGTCATTGAATCAAATCCAATTGAAATAGTTCTTACCGATCTTACGCTTGAAAAGGAGAACGATGGTATTACCCTGCTTAACGAGTTAGTGCTGCGTGCCCCGGATATCGCAACAATTATAATGACCGGCAATCATGACGTTCAAACGGCAATTCAATGTCTTCGGAACGGCGCCTTTGATTATCTATTAAAACCTTTTGATTTCAAAGAGCTTGCCCAGGTGGTAAACCGCGTTGCTGAGCGACGCAAAATGATGATTGAACAACGCAACCGCGTAGAGGAACAATTAAGGATTCTTGGTCGCTTTCCTTCTGAAAATCCAAATCCGGTTTTGCGGGTGCGAACCGACGGCACCCTTTTATACGCAAATATGGCGAGTATGCCGCTGTTAAAAGAATGGAAATGCGATATCGGCGACAGTTTGCCGGCATTTTTAAAGGATTTTGTGAGTGAAACCATCAAAGCCGAACAACAAAGAGACATTGAAGTTGAAGGCAATGGACGCGTATTTTCATTCACCGTGACGCCAATAAAAGATTCAAACTACGTTTACATCTACGGACATGACATTACGCGGCTAAAAGAGATTGAACGGGAATTGACGCGGCTCAAAAATCAGGCGCAAGAAATGGCGCTTCACGACGCGTTGACCGAGTTGCCA
>JBAMMJ010000187.1:1409-3362 GCA_039793825.1 Verrucomicrobiota bacterium
AGATAGATTGGAACTGGCAATCAAACAGAGTTTGCGCAACGGCACAAAAACGGCGCTCGTTTTCATTGATGTGGATAATTTTAAGCGGATTAATGATACCTATGGACACAAGATCGGCGACCAGGTGCTGGTAAAACTGGGTCAATACCTGAGCGAATCAGTCCGAAAAACCGACACCGTGGCGCGCTGGGGTGGAGATGAAATGATTTTGCTCTTAACCGGTCTGCACAACCGTGAAGAGGCAAGATTTGTCTGCGAACGTATTAGACGCGATGTTCAGGAAAAAATGAGACAGGATAAGTCTGCAATCCCGGTTACGTTAAGTATGGGCGTGGCAATTTGTCCTGATGACGCGCAAAACGCGGACACCCTTGAACAACAGGCTGACACAGCCCTTTATGTGGCAAAGGCAAGAGGCAGAAATATTGTGGTTTTCTTTTCAGATACCGATTACGTCAGGACATTTCAGCAAAAGGCTCACCTTGGCAATTTGTTACAAAAGGCAATTGAAGACACAAAAATTATTCCGCATTACCAACCGATTATAGAATCAAAGAGCGGCAGTATAGTGGCAGTTGAAGCGCTTGCCAGATGGTTTGAACCCGAATTGGGATGGATCCCACCATCAACTTTTATCCCAATGGCAGAAGAAGCGGGTTTAATAGAGAGTCTTGGAGAAAAGATCGCATTCAGGGCTATAGAGGATTTAAAAAAATGGAGAGATAATAATCTAAATGTGACCCTCAATTTAAATGTCTCGCTTAAACAACTTTACACCGGCGATTTTATCAACAAATTGGTTGATGTAGTTAATAAGAAGAACCTTCAAACCAGCTGGATAACCCTTGAGATTACCGAGAGTCAGGCTCTTGTTGGCAGTTTGAAACGGGGAAGTCCGATAGAAGAAGCCGCAGGGGCTGGATTCCGACTTTCTATTGACGATTTTGGTCAAGGGTATTCATCGCTCTCATCGCTTCAGGAGATGTCCGTGCACGAATTGAAGATAGATATGAAATTTGTGCGTAATATTAAGACCCAGAAAGGGGCTCTAATTGTCCAGGCGATTGTGGAGCTTGCCCGTATCCTTGGTCTTGAAACCGTTGGCGAAGGGGTGGAGGATAAAGATGAGTTCAACAGGCTTTTACAGATCGGCGTCAGCAGATTACAAGGCTATTATATCGCCCGACCAATGCCGTTTGAAGAGGTTAACAGGTTGTTACGATTGCCGAACCTTAGTTTTATCTTACATAAAGTTGAAGGCGCGAGCAATGTAAACGCATAGATACGCTACGCCGCCCGAGGCTGGCAACGTAAAAACCCACGCCCAGAGCATCTGTTCGGCAACCGTCCACTTTACCGCGTTTAACCTCTTGGTTGCCCCAACACCCATAATTGAACCTGCGATAACGTGAGTTGTAGATAGCGGAATTCCGCTGACTGAAGCTATGCCAATTACAGTTGCTGCTGTGGTTTGCGCGGCAAATCCGTGAATTGGCATCATTTTAAACACGTGCTTGCCCATCGTCTTGATAATTCGCCATCCGCCCCCTGCAGTTCCTGCGGCAATCGCAATTGCGCAAATCAATTTCACCCAGAAAGCAATCTCAAAAGTCGGCGTTTTGAGAAACTCGAAAGTAGATGGAATATCTTTAAAAACACCGGATTGAGTGGCTGTATAAAGAGTCAAAGTAATTAAACCCATCGTTTTTTGCGCGTCGTTATGACCGTGCTCAAAACTCATCCACGCGGCGCTTAACCATTGAATTTTTCCAAAAGTTTTATTTAGAAAGTGCGGCGAAGAATTTCTGAAAATCCCGAGCAGCAGACCCATAATCAGAAACCCGATGACTATGCCCATCGTCGGAGCCACAAACATTGGAATAATAACTTTATATAAAAGCCCCGTATGCTCAACAACGGTGTGAGGGGCAAGCATCATTATTTTTCCCGCAC
>JBAMMJ010000188.1:0-3353 GCA_039793825.1 Verrucomicrobiota bacterium
CGAATAATTTAGATGCAATCTTCAACAGGCGTCTTCCTGAGACGCGCACTTTTAAATCTCTTCTTATAAACCCTCGCGGTGGATGATAGTGGCGAAAACTTTCAATCTCGTATCTCAGTTCCCTTGTGTTTGAGGTGCGTCCTAATTGTCGTAGCATTTCAAGGTCTCCATAAAATATTCTCCGATAAAATATCCAGAAGACCTTTGCAAAGTAAACCACATTGGGTCTTACACATAGCCAGAATAGCCGCTCTTCATATTCTTCAGGCGGACATTTAAAATAGTCGCAGAATATCTCCTGCAAACACCGCTCAGGCACTTTTCGCGGCTTTTGTTTGTCTGGTGGTTGTATTTGTGGTTCTGGTTGCATTTGTCTATGATATTAATAAAATTGAAAAATAAAAGCAAATAATTTTAAAATGAAACAGATCATTAAACAGTCAAATGAATTAAGCCCGGCGAGGAGCCAGACCCGCAGAGAGTTTATAAAGCAAGGGGTTTATTTATGCGCTTTTCCGATGTTAATTAAGGCGACCACACTCGGGTTGAACGGAGCGGTTCCTGCAAACAGCCGTCTGAATATGGGATGTATCGGGGTTGGCGGACAGGGCACAAGACAGATGGCTGGCGGCATCTGGTCGCCGGAGGGGGGATTCATAGCGCAACCTTTAATTCGGGTAGTGGCGGTTTGCGACGCAAACAAAAACAACGTTGAACGCGCAAAGAACATAGTAAACCAGCGCTACGGCAATAATGATTGTGTGGCTTATCGCGATTTCAGAGAATTGCTCGCGCGAAAAGATATAGACGTTGTTTTAATAGCTACAGGCGAACGGTGGCATCCATACATCAGCGTTTATGCAGCAAAACAGGGCAAAGACATTTATTGTGAAAAGCCGGTCTCTCTGACTGTCTATGAGGCAAGAGTCCTCGCCGATACAGTTAGACAATATGGGGTGATTTTTCAAATAGGCACTCAACAGAGGTCAATGAACAATTTTCGCTTTGCCTGCGAACTTGTCCGAAACGGCTACATTGGAGATGTAAAATATGTCGCAGCCGACGTCTCGGGTGGGGCAACTTATTGCGATTTGCCCGGCGAACCGGTTCCTGATTGGCTTGATTGGGACCTATGGCTTGGTCCTTCTCCATGGCGACCATATAATTCTAAGATAGTGTTTGGCTGGATGGCGTATTCGGATTATTCAGGCGGAGATATGACAAACTGGGGCGCTCACGTTTTTGATATTGTACAGTGGGGATTGGGGATGGACGATAGCGGACCGCTTGAAGTGATCCCGCCGGATGGGAAAAATGTAAAATACCTTACCTATATTTATCCGGGTAACATTACTGTTGAACGCAAATCAATCCCCGGTATGAGCAAAGGAATTATGTTTGTGGGTTCAAAAGGGGTTGTCAAAGTCAGCCGTGAAGTATTTGAAACCCAGCCTGAAAGTTTGATGCATCAGAAAATTGCCCCGAATGAAATCCATCTCCATTACAGCACCAACCATCATACAGATTTCTTAAACAGCGTAAAAACCCGCACCCGTCCGGCAAGCGATGCCGAGATTGCCTGTCGTTCCATCACTGTGGCTCACATCGGTAACATTGCTGAAAAACTTGGCAGAGCGTTAAAATGGGATGCAAAAAAAGAGCGATTCATAAATGACGATGAAGCGAACAAACTGCTGGCGCGGCCAATGCGCGCGCCGTGGGTTCTGTGATTAAACGGTTTATTTCAAAGCGCAAATAATTGGAATAACCAACCTGTTCAAACTATTTTAAAAGAACTCGCCCAATTGTTGGCAACTTAGAAAATTAATTTTTATTTTCCGCTGGATTTGAGATAAGCGAATCAAAATATTTTTTCAATTCAGCTTCTGATGGTGCCCCTTCAAGCCGAAAGGTTTGTTTGCCACTTTTGAATCCAATTAGCGTTGGCACGGCTGATATATTGTACTGCTTTGCTAGATTAGATGCTTTATCAATATCTATTTTGACCACATTGACTTTGCCTGAGTATTCATTTGCCAGTTTTGCGATTATTGGCGATAACCTGCGACAGGGCGGACACCAGGCGGCATAAAAATCAACAATCGCTGGCTGTTGGTTTTTTAGAACGAAATTCTCAAATTGCGAAGGGTCAGAAATTACTTTTACATTGGTATTATCAGTGTTCTGCTCATTCTGGGTGAATGGAGAACCCGTGACAAGTGAGACCAATAACCCTACCGCAGCGCCATATAACGCTCCACGCCACCAGGTTGATGTTAACGGGCAGGCGCCGCTTGTGCATTGCCCAAAATACCCCATCGCGGCGCCAAATGCCGCCCCAATGAGAACTGTTATTATTGTTGACAACGTTTTTCGCCGTTTTTGCCAATTCCGAGTTTTTTGAAAATTATTTCAGGCGGACAAAAACCTGTGAACGCCGATTGAATCAGATTCAGACCGACGAATGCCAGCAGCAGATGCCACCACGGGCTTACCCAGTGGGCGAGGGCTGTTCCGATAAGAACCATAGTGCCAGCAAACACACGGATTGCTTTTTCTACAGTCATAGTAGTATCCTCCTATAATTGCTTACCATCCGCAGCAGCAACCGCCACTGCCGCAGGATGATTCATTTTCTTCTTCGTTTTCAATAACGCGGTTGATTGTTGAACGCAACATTCCTTCGGATACAAATCCGACTGATATATCAGCAATCCTGCCATCTTTAAATAAGATGATTGTTGGAACTCCGCTGATATTATAAGTTGCGGCAAGGGCTGGCGCATCGTCCACATTAACTTTTACAAACTTAACTTTGCCATCATACTCGCCTGCAACCCGTTCCAGCACCGGTGCGAGCATCTTGCAAGGTCCGCACCAGGGCGTGTAAAAATCCACCACAACTGGCACATCGGAGTTCAGAACTTCTTTAACGAACTCAGTTGAGTTTATTTCTTTTACCTTTTTCATATTTACATTTCCACTATTCATTGTTTCCTTAACAATAGAACCACGTAGTTTAAAAAGGTTACAAACCATATTTTAAGTTGCACAATCTGTTTTTGAAAAAATTATAGAAAAGCCAAACCATAATTGTATGGTCGGCTGAAAAAAAAACATTTTAGGCGCCATCGGTTTTCTTTACTCAAGATGAATTTCTTTTTTTATCTTATATTTTTCTATTCGTTTTCTCAACGTTGCCCGGGTGATACCTAATAATTTTGCGGCTTTGACCTGATTTCCGGAAGTTTCTTTCAGGGCTAATATTATAAACTCGCGTTCTATCGCGGGCAGGAGTTTAAAATCCTTATTATTTTGAGCATAGTTAAATAAAAATTGCGCGGCAGAGTTCA
>JBAMMJ010000189.1:0-3294 GCA_039793825.1 Verrucomicrobiota bacterium
ACTGGCTCGTCCAGCGCGTTGAACCGATAATCCACTGGTCTTCAAGGTGAGCGCTTCTCCAATTCACGTCGGCGAGAAAATCCTTACACTCAACCCTGTAGTGGGACGCCTGCGTATTCGGCGTCCAGTTTAATTCAATCGTTCCATCGCCACGCTTTGAAATGGATAATGTTTGGCTTATCAACGGAAATTGCGAGAAAATTAACACCACAAAAAAGATTGAATACACGTTCATAACTTCTTATATTTATGTTTTTATATGCAACACCCAATTCTGACCTGTCCAATTATGCCAAACATACAGTTCGTTGACAAGATAGAGAAAAAAATGAATACAATAAAAACCCAGCGGGTTTAAATATAAATAGAATATTTACAACCCCGTAGAGGCTGAATATTAATACAATTTAAAATTCACCCAAATTCGTTTCCCCCATTACTTGCTAAAAAGATGGGAATTTAAAATCTCCCTATTATTTTCGGAATGTTATTACATAGTATGAATCAGCATTATCATTGTATACCATATAAACCACACTTACATTGGTCCAGTTGATAGTTTGCTGCAATGTGTGAGAGGTTATGGAGGTATCATCAATTTCTCCTGAGTTATATATCCTGTTATTCTGGTAATCACCAATTTGAACCTCTATTCTTGTAACAAAACTCGGCGCAGATGGATAAGCGGCGCCTGTATTCGGGTTTCTATAGGTCCAGGAAACCCTTGTGAGATTGCCACCGCTAACTGTAAAAACAGGCACAGGTATAACAAGATTTGAGATTGCCATTGAGGTATTCGGAACGAAATTGAAATTAGTCCCTTTATATGTCACCACCCAGTTGCCGCCAGGCGGTAACCCGTTAAGGAACGGCGTTATATATCCAAGTGTTCCCGGATCATCATTATCCGCCCGTTTTCTTAACTGGTCGGGATTAATCAATCCGTAGCCGGGTATCTGGAATTGGATCCTATCCATCAGCGCGTAATCAGGGTCAAATTGGACTATAAAACTTGCGCGAAAACCCGAAATTGTAGCCGGGTAAGTTACAGACACATTGTATGGAGAGTTTGGATTTATTGAACCTGCATTGACAGGATAGGTTATCAATAAATCTGTGTCAAATGTGTGACCGAGTTTTAATCTGAAAAAGGCGTGGTCATTTTGTTTAACAAAATCCCGTGGTGCCACCATCATCTCCGACAATGAGCTGCTCGCGGTAAAGAAGTGCACCTTTTTCCAGTATTGCAGGTTTGTAGAGAACTCTAATGTATAGGTATGCTGCGGAACCAGGATAGCTTGAAATCCAGGCTGTCCATTTATACGCGCCATATTTGTAAAGGCAATATTTTGGGTGTATGACCCGCGCGCTACATCAATATAGATATCTTTATTTATTGTGGTTTGTAGTGCATCAGTGACAGATATATTTACCTTGAACCTGCCGTATTCGCCCGGAATTCCCTGAATAGTGCCACTAAATTCATCAAGCGCAAGTCCGCTCGGCAGAAATCCCATCTCAATCCGCCAGGTGTATGGGAACATACCGCCTGTTGCCGATAAATTGAAATAGTATTGCTGCCCCTGAACGGCATAGAAGTTGTCTGAGATAATTTGCAGCGGCGGCGGTCCAGATTGTTTTACATATTGCATTATATAGTTACCATTATACTCATCAATGAAACCGATCTGGACGCTGTAAACATCGTTCCAGTTCACAACGGTGTTCGTCACAACATAATTTGTAAAGGCGGGACGCAGTTGATAATTAGAGAAAAACTCTCCGCCCCATTGCGGTCTAACGATAATCTGGATTTTCTCCATATATTCCTGGGGCGGCACGGTTTGACCGGATTGATTTTTGTATGACCAGTTTATCTGACGCAAAATTCCTGAATTATCCACAACAAACTCAGGCACAAGGAAAATCTGTCGCTGCGGAAGTTGCGGGTTTTGCAGGTTAAATTTAAGATTTACACCTTTGTAATTTACGGTGTAAACGCCGCCTGTAATTGCATTCAGGTTTGTTAGATTAATTTGCGGAGAGCCAAAGGATGACCAATTCCCCGTTCCAGCCCAGCTGCTCGGCGTGTTATTAAGCCCTGAGCCCGGCGGTCCGGTGAACGTTACTGAAGAAGGTGGGTTCTGGTCAGTGACTGAAAAAACAAGGTTGTATTGAGATACAGCCAGAGGTGTTGTGTACTGAGAGTTTGTTCCCTGAATCGTTCCGTTCGGAAAAGAAAAGACAAAATTCGGATGCTCCCAGGAAAAGCAAGCCGCAGTTGTACCGGTTGTTATCAACGGCATTTTCAAAATTTTAATGTATCCTGGCACCACAACTATCTCGTTGCCGTCAGAACTGCGATTTGTTACTACCGTCCCTATTTTTGCTGCAGCAAGTTCCACAATATATTGAAGTCCCGGATACAGGGTATATGCCGGTATGACAACCGATGTTGCAAGCCCATTTAGAGCGCCCGGTCTCATCGGGTCAGGGGTGATAAATACCTCATTGTCGTTGCAATCATAAACGGATACCTGAATAAAATCATTTGCAGTAAGCCCGAGCGAATTCCAGCTTAAAGTAAAATCGCTGGATGGATTGACGTTCTGTGCAGCGGTGAAATTTAAAAATTGAGGATTCGCCGGATAATTATTGCCGGTAAGCGTCAGGGTTGTGGATAACGGGGTGAATCCGATACCATAAGTTTTTAGCGTGTAAACCCCATTTGGAATATCAGCGTCCAGTGCCGACTGTGTCATATAGATATCGCTTTGTGATTTAAAGCTCCAACCGTCCCACTCAGCGGTAACTTCATATCCATTTGGCAGGGTTAGCACGACATTGGTTGTTTTGCTCAGTCCCAATACATTATAGTCAACAAATGCAGACCAGCCCTGCGATGCAACTGATGTTGCAGATGACTGGTATAACATTTGTCCTTTTATAAGGTAGGCGATATCCCGCGCGCTTATTTGGAGTGCCTTCAAAACAATAAGAGCACATAAAATATACTTAAATAACTTTAACAATTTTGAAGAAGAATTCATATCTCTAAATACAACAAATTCCGTCAATATTATCAAGTTTAAAATATTGTAATTACAGGACGATATAAAGAAACGGAGATAAATTGAGATTTATTCTACTCGTCTCTATTTAAAAATTCTCTAAACAATCAGAGGCTGTTTTTCCAGTGTTTGGGGTCGTGGCCATTGTCGTCAACGTGCCAGAAGTGTGGGACATCGTTTTGTTTTAAATACGAATGAAAGTTTTTGCTGATCCTGATCAAGC
>JBAMMJ010000190.1:0-4411 GCA_039793825.1 Verrucomicrobiota bacterium
ACAGAGAGACACAGAGAAAAACCATTTTGTTTACCTCCGTCAGAGTTATATTGATTTTTTTCGTTTTTCTATCCATCTATTTATGAGTGGTTGCCAGTGTATGACGCCTTCGGGGTCGGTTCAGCCAATTGCTAAATAATTGTAAAAAATCTAATTTCACCCAGAAGTGCCTTTTTTCCTGGAATCCTAATGATTCAGGATATTTTTAAACATTAATGAAAATCTTTAAATCCGTATAGAAATATTATACTGAAATCTTTGTCATTGGCAGTCGCGCCCTATAATTTATTAAAATAAAAACGGCGCGAATCAACGCAAGGTCAATCCGCGCGGTATCAGATAACCTGTGCTTACTTCTGTTCTTCTGTGGAAAGGGCTAAAACCCACTCAAATTTCACCTTTACCTCGTCGCCGGTCTTAATGCCAACGCCACCGATGTTTGGATTTGGCGGGTTAATCTTAAAATCTGTCATCTTCAATGTTATCGGCACCGGCGTATAGAATTTAATTTTGTCCTTTGCAATTCGTTCAAGACCTACATCCATTGTTATCTTGTTTGTTACTCCGTGCACGACAAGCTCGCCGACTGTCTTCAAAATTGGATTGCCACGCGCCGGAACCGAAGGCAACTCCATTTCAGTCAATCGGTATTCTATTGTCGGATACTGTTTCGCCTCCATATGATCATACATAATCACATCCATTGGTCGTCCGCTGCTGCTCTTTAACGAACGAACCGGTATGCGGACATTTACTCTGGCTTTTATCTTGCCCGGTTCAAGTTTTACGCTCGGGTCTGTCGGAAAATTTTTGTCCAGTTCAACACTCCCTCCGATGATGGCGCTCTCGGCATACCAATCGTGGATTGTTGAAGTGCCGTCCATCCGCACCTTGCATCCCTCAGGCAACGGACTGAATCGGACGAATTCCTGCGCCTTTATCGCTATAACCGCAGCCATTGCGGCTGCTAACACCATCGTTTTTTTCATTGTAGTTTTCATAGTATCTTTGATTAGTTAAAAGTTTTAAAACCACCCGTTAAATCTTAAACCACTCTTTCTGGAATTCAATTCGCGTTCCCTTTTCAACCGCCTCGTTCGCTTTGATCGCGTAAACAGTGGCTATTAAACCATCTTCAGCCGTGGCGGCGAGAGCCTTGTTTTTTAGCTCCTCGTTGAGATACTTGCGCAACGCCTCGGCGTCTTTTACATTGAAACTCGCCGAGAAATCCTCAACTGCCGAGGCTATTAGATCGCAGTTATAAACAAAGGCGTCAAGCGCCTGATATAGCGGGGTCGGTCCGCTGCTTTCCTTTGAAGCCCCTTCGGTATGCGCTATAATCTTGGTTGCGTCGGCTCGCAGGACAATGCCGGACTCCTTATAAAATTCCTCTTTCTTCGCATAAACCTCCCAGCCGAGCAACGGGGCGTCGGCTTCTTTAAACATCCACGCCTTTGGTCCGCGAACCATTATCGCCGCGTCGCTGCCGTAAAGAATTTCATAATCCGAATCAAATGAATTGCCGAGCGTCGCCTCGTAGTTGAGAGTCATCCCGGTGCCGAATTGGAATATCGCCTGCGCGGTGTCTGCAATCTCGCGGTCGTCCTTGTGGAATAATATACCGCCAAAACCGGTTACCGCTTTGGGTTTTGCAAGCATAAACCAGAGCAATTCGTCAATCTGATGAATACCGATTTCTCCAATGAGTCCGGTTGAGGTCTCTTTATACAGGCGCCAGTTTGTATCTTTTTGACGTTCCGGATTCGGCGATACCCTTGACCACGACTCTTTCTTGTGCCATTGAGCCCGCGCCTTAATGGGTGTGCCGGCGGCGCCAGAGCGGATGAATTGGAGCAGAAAATGCCGTTGTTTGTCTGACCTTAATTGAAGCCCTGCCTGAAAATTGACTTTCACCGCCTCGTGCGCAGCCTTTGCGATCGCCTGCGCGTCCTCTACCGTGTGGGCGAGCGGCGCCTCGCAATACACATGCTTGCCGGCTTTCAACGCGTCTATCACAATGTCTTTGTGCAAATAGGTCGGCGTTGCAACAATTACCGCCTGAACCTCTTTTTTCTCCAGCAGCTTCTTATAATCAGTAAACGGCTCGGCGTTTGGTGCGAGTTTTTTAGCCCGATTTAACATCGGCTCATAATTGTCGCAAATAGCCACCACCGGCGCGGTTGAAATCTGAGATAAGGTTGTCAAAATCTCCCGCCCCCAAACGCCGCACCCTATCAATGCGCAATTGACTGGATTGCCTTTTTTAGCTTCACCCTGCGGCTGCGTCTGTTGTTGATTTTGTTCGGCTGGCTTTAACTCTATACCCCCAAGCATAGCCATCAACGCAGCAATGGACGTCCCTTGCAAAAAATTCCGACGGCTAATTATTTCAGGATTCTCAAACTGATTATTTTTCTTGTTCTCTTTCATATTCAAAATTATTCAGACTTTTCAAAATTACCGCATCACAACCAATCGTTTCTCGTAAACAGCCTTATCTCTATTCATTTACTAACGTAAACAAAGAGAAAGGTTACATTTGAATCATTAGGCTGTCTGATTAAAAACTATCGGTTGCTTCAAAATCCGCAAGATCCAAGAAGCGCGGAAGCCGATTGCGAGATTGAATAGATTTATTCGGTATAGTTAAGGCAATTCTTTAATCCGAATATTTCTGAAAGCAACCTCTCCGTGATCACCCTGTAACATTATTGGACCGGGCTCATTGACGTTTCTATCCAGCTCGCCGCCTGTCGGGGCTGGCACTTCAACATTGTCGTGAATCTTCTGCCCGTTCATTATAACGGTTATACGGTTGCCGATAATCGTCGCTTCAACCGTCTGCCACTGGTCGCCGGGCTTTGAAACGAAAACGTCCGGCGCTTTAAATGCGTAAATGGCTCCATTTCCGCCTTTGCTTGTCTTGCCGCTTTTATAATCGCCAAGAATCTGAATCTCGTATCTGCCGCGCAGATAAAAGCCGCTATTTGAACCTTCAGGCACCATAAATTCGTATTTGACAGTAAAGTTTTTGAACTTTTTCTCGCTTACAAGGTCGGTGCCGTGCTCGCCCTTTGGGAGTTTGTTTCTTAACACTCCTCCTTCTTCAACGACCCAGAAGTTCTTTCCGTTCGGATTCCTCAACTTCCATCCACTCAGGTCTTTCCCATTAAACAGCGGCACAAAACCGTCATCTCCCGCCGCAAAAGATAATAGCATTCCAGCTGCAATTGTGCAGAGCAGCGTGCCAGCCAATATTAATGATTTTGTCTTCATAATTTTAATCAATTTAGTTTTTTATGTTACTTTGCCGTTTGCGGCTTTGCATCGCCTGGTTCAAGACCAAGCGCCCATTTAATCCCGCCCAGAATATGCTTTTGATAAGCCCGGCTTACATCAGGAGGATTCTGACGTTTAAATCCGGGCGGCGTTTGATCGTCCCAGATATCTTCCCTGTGCCCCAAAGATGTGTAAAATATCTTGCCTTTCCCATATTCTTTGCACCACGAAACGGGGAAATAGCCGGGTGTTTTCTTGTTCGGTTCTTTATCCAGCCCAAGAAGCATATGTACAGAGTCGCGGTTGAAACTTTTGATAATGTAAATCTCATCAAACACGGTCCATTGTTGACTGAGATGTTTGCAACAGGGGTGCTGGGAATCTTCATTGATGCAATCTACAGAGACCTGCGCGCCGTGGCTTTGAAACTCGCCCCCGAGCATTTCAATATATGGTCTGAATCCGTGAAACGTATCGCTCGCCGAGTGCATACCTATAAAGGCATGCCCCTCTTTTATCCAATCTATAAACGCCTGACGGTCTGGCAACGGAAGGTCGCCGGTTGTATTGGCAAAAATTACGCCATCATATCTCTTGAGGTTTTCAGGGCTTAACTTTTGCAACTCCTTCTTTAACTCCGCCTGCCACTTCGCGTCGGCAATCTTAAACTGTTCCAGCTCCTGCTTATATTTTGCTTCTTGTTCGGGTGTTGGGTTATCGGGACGTTTTGGCGGATTTGGTTTGTTTGGCGGCTGTTGCACAAGGTCAACAGTGAAAACGCCCGTCTCTTTCGCCAGTTTTGTGATAACCTTTTCAGCCGTTGGAATTGAGCTATGCCTGAAACCTGTGGTTACAGTAACAAGCAATAGTTTTTTAGGTTCAGCCGAAACCGCAGGCAGTGCCAGCGCAACGCCCAACAGCAAACTTAATATAATATTCCTTTTCATAAATGTTAATAACTAACTAAATTTGACTAATTTTTAGCAGTTTATATTCAAATTCCAATAAAATTGCCAGATAATTTTGAAAATAAAAAGGCGCAGGTTTATTAGCCTGCGCCGAATGCGATTATTAAACCGCTTTAAACTGCTTACACAGTGTAAGTGGTTGAAGCCACCGAACCGCCGCGACC
>JBAMMJ010000190.1:4421-5591 GCA_039793825.1 Verrucomicrobiota bacterium
TGTCCGCGCGGGGCGTCAATCCGCTCATAAGTGTGCGCCCCAAAATAATCGCGCATCGCCTGTAAAAGATTGTGCGGGAGCCGATCACAACGGAAACCGTCATAGAACGCCAGAGCAGAAGCAAATGCGGGAATCGGAAGCCCTTTCTTCGCAGCCGTTGCCACAACGTTTCTCCAGGAACTCTGGGCACCGGTTATTGCCTTTTTAAAGAACGGATCGAGCATCAGATTTGGCAGGTTCGGATTTTTGTCAAAAGCCTCTTTTATTTTACCAAGGAAGATACTGCGGATAATGCAACCGCCTCTCCACATTAGCGCTATGCTGCCGTAGTTCAAATTCCATCCGTAATGCTGCGCTGCGGCTTTCATTAACATAAACCCTTGCGCGTAAGAAACGATCTTTGATGCGTATAACGCCTTGCGAATGTCATTTATGAATCTGGCGCGATCGGTCTTTATAAGCGGTTTTGGTCCTTTGAGCAACTTTGACGCCTCTGTGCGCGATTCTTTCATAGCAGAAACGCAGCGCGCGTAAACCGCCTCGGCGATCAAGGTAATCGGGATGCTCAATTCCTGAGAAGAAATAACCGTCCACTTACCTGTCCCTTTTTGCCCGGCGGCATCAAGTATTTTGTCCACAAGCGGTTGACCATCGGTATCTTTAAAGGCGAGAATGTCGCGGGTAATTTCAATCAAATAAGAATTTAACTCTCCTTCGTACCACTCGGCAAACACCTTGTGCATCTCATCGGCAGTCATTCCAAGCCCATCGCGCATAAGTTGATACGCCTCGCATATCAGCTGCATATCGCCATATTCAATCCCGTTGTGAACCATCTTGACATAATGACCGGCGCCGTTTTCGCCCACCCAATCGCAGCAGGGAGACCCATCTTCCACCTTTGCGGCGATAGCCTGAAAGATCGGTTTAACGTGGGGCCACGCAGCAGACGAACCACCAGGCATAATTGACGGACCGCGACGCGCCCCCTCTTCGCCACCGCTTACGCCAGTCCCAATATAAAGCAATCCTTTTGACTCCACATACTTCGTGCGCCGAATCGTGTCTTCAAAGTTTGAGTTTCCGCCGTCAATGATAATATCCCCCGGCTCCAATACCTTGAGAAGTTGCTCAATAAAGTCATCCACAGCCGAACCGGCTTTGACCATC
>JBAMMJ010000190.1:5601-7313 GCA_039793825.1 Verrucomicrobiota bacterium
AGTGAGCCCCAATTACATTGGTGCCTTTAGCCTCGCGGTTGAGAAATTCGTCTACCTTTGAAACCGTCCTGTTATAAGCCACGACAACAAAGCCGTGGTCGTTCATATTCAAAATCAGGTTCTGACCCATTACAGCCAGACCAATTACCGCAATATCAGCTCTTGCTTCCATCTCTACTCCAATTTGTTTTAGTTTATTTCAATTTTAAACCGTTCTATTTAACCAGTTTATTACAATATCACAAATCTTTTTTATAAAACAACAATTTCCTCAACTAATACAATACCAGCCTCAATTATTAGCAAACCTGTTAAAAACAAGTTATTCCGACAATTAGTCTAACCATTTTCGTTGCTATCTGTTTACGAATTCCCATAGTTCCAGCTCGGCAGAAACTAATAATTCCGAACTTTAACAAAAGTTCTTGATTAATAAACAATTCCTGCCCCTCAACCCTGGGTTGTAAATCATACACCAGACATCTTTATCAAATGTTGCCTACAATTTTTACTAAATAATTATTAACAAGTTATTCACAGGTTTAACATCATTTGTTAATAACCTGTCTCCTTATGTGTCTGCCAGACACTAATCTGGTGACTCCGGGGCACTTGTATAGTGACTGGCAGTCACCCGTATATGTGTCTGCCAGACACACACTAAAGTATATATATACAAAGTATATTTTTTACTAAAGATGCATAACCAAAAAAAATTTAAATTTGCCCCCTCCTCCTTTTTAAAAGCAATCCTTTATAGTCCTTTTGATTATAAGTCAGGCGGTTAAACTTCCTTTTTAGTAGAATAATTTAATAAAAACCAGAAATGGCTTACTGAATCCCCGGGTTTTGTGGAAGAGTAAGCTAACGCCGCTCCGGGATATTTATTTATTTTTAAATGAGAAATTAAAGAAATACGAAAGTATTCCCTTTTTATCTAAAAATCTTCTGATTTTAACTTAGAGAATTCTGAAATCTATGGTTCAGATAATCCCATAGCGGTTCTAACCACGCCTGCCACCGCCCTCTGAATGGAGACGGAAACAATCCCGGTTACAATGCGGGATTTATTTGAAATGAAAGAGACGGTTTAACCATTTATTCCAAGCCAGTGTAAAATTTGGATTGCTGAGGATTCGGGGGCGTTGGTAAGCACAGGGTGGTCGGCTCCGTAAACTATTTTATAATCACGAAAAGAGGGACAATTTTTCTTCAGCCATCTTAAAACAGGTCAGCGTGGAACAATTAATTAATCCCACCGACCGGCAAGAAAATAGACTGGCGTTTGAATAGTCTTAGCCACAGGTCTGTGGTCCTCCTTAATTATGAGTTCATATCGTTTAACAATCGCGCGGCGGTCTGCATCGTTTATCCGATTTCGCGTAAAATCTTTTAAGATTTTTTTGTCCCGACGCTCCTTTCTAAAAAATAATTTGCAAATCCAGACATAAAACTTAAGCCACAATTCAATCATTCTTAAAGAAAGTATGCCGGTTAAAGTCTTTACAATTTTAACACCCGGGATAAACGGGTGTCTGACGAAGCCGCCGGCAAGGATTATGCCGTTGACTTTGAATGCCCGATGTTTTGACATTAGCCCCCACGCCACCTGTGAACCAAATGATTCAGCCAGAAGATAGCACTCATCAACTCCGCATTGCAACAATGCCGATTCAATAGCGCTGGCGTAATCCTGAATTTCCCAATCAGGG
>JBAMMJ010000190.1:7323-15588 GCA_039793825.1 Verrucomicrobiota bacterium
TCGGGTATTCAATCTCAATAAATCTGACCTTTCCGGCTATATGTTTTTTGAACTCTCCGACGAGCGAGGCATCGCCGTGAATTCCGGGCAGATAAACAAGGATCGGGAATTTATCCGGGTCGTTAATATAAATTTTTACACTCTCGTCCATTGGCAAATAGGGGTTATGTTTGACTTAATCAACTCATTTCCCGGAATGGATTCATACCTTATTGCGGTAGAATGTTCAGGTCTATAAAAATTCTCCGGGTCGTCTGCGGGTCCCGGTGGAGAAAGGCGCGCCAACCAAGTTTTAATCCGGTCTGAACGTTTTCTTCAATATCGTCTATGTAAATAATTTTATCTCCGCAATGACCGGTCTGTTTTTCAAGGATGCGGTAAATCTTCTCGTCGGGCTTCATTGCCTTGAACCGATAAGAAAATATTTGCCAATCAAATGTTTTTATGAATGGAAAATGGTTATTGAAGTAATTAATTGTAATCTCGTTTGTATTGGAAAAGAGACAGGTTTTGTAGTCGGACTTTTTGCACTCATCGTGAAGTTTTATCATTGGTTCTATTGGTTTAAAGACATTTGTAAAATAGGATGTAAACTCTTCAAATGTCCCGTCAAAACCGGTGAGTTCTTTTGCTTTATTAAAAAAATCAGCCGTGGTAATCAGCCCGCATTCATAATTTTTGAACAGGGGCGAGTTGATTAATCTGGTGTAGAGCTGGTCTTCTGAAAGGTGGCACCTTCTGGCGAGGCTTTGCATTGATTCTTTGTAGTCAAAATCAACAAAGACTTTTCCAAGATCAAACACAAGCAAAGGGGATGAATTGCGCATACTGGTTAAGATTTAGCCTCTTTAGAACCGTCGGTTTGAATCTGGCGCCTGCCTTCAAGGGCGCGGCTTAAAGTTATCTGGTCTGCGAATTCAAGTCCACCGCCGGCCGGGTTTCCGTGAGCGATTCGCGAGATTTTTATCCCGATCGCCGCGAGCCTGTTTGCGATGTAAAAACTTGTAGCATCGCCTTCCACATCGGCGCCGAGGGCAAGTATAACCTCTTTTATGTTTTCTGGAACGATTCGCCTTTCCAGTTCAGCGATGCGAAGGTCTTCGGGTTCAACCCCGCTAAGCGGCGAAATCTTACCGCCGAGAACGTGGTATTTTCCTCTGAATACCCCGGTTTTTTCAATAGCTATAATATCAACCGGTTTTTCAACCACGCAGATTAACGAGCCGTCGCGCCGCGGGTCTGCGCAAATTAAACAGGGGTCGGTCTCTGTTAACGCTCCGCAAATAGAACAAAACCGAATTTTTTCGCGCGCGGCTATCATAGTCTCGGCAAGTTGTCTGACGTTTTGCGGGTCAGAATTAATAAGATGTAGCGCTATCCGCTCTGCTGAACGTGCGCCGATCCCCGGCAATTTGTTCAGCAGCGAGATTAACTGCGCAAGTGTCTCCGGCAACAGCCCCATTAATGTTCAAAATTACATTAAACCCGGTATATCAAGACCACCGGTCAATTTGCTCATCTCCTGTTTGGCAACCTCCTGCGCCTTTTCAAGAGCCTGATTTACCGCAACAAGAACCATATCCTCCAACAACTGCGCGTCTGAAGAATTCAACACCTGCGGGTCAATCTTGATAGAATCAATCATACCGTTGCACCGCGCCACGACTTTGATGGCCCCGCCGCCGGCGGTAACTTCAACCGTTTTTTTCGCAAGTTCAGCCTGAAGCTGCTGCGCTTGCGCCTGCAATCTCGCAGCCTGTTTTACTATTTTACCTATGCTTGACATATACTCTATTTGTCTGAAATTTTACCAATCTTTAACAACCCTGTCCAAATCAATCTCAAAAACAAAATCCGCCGCTCGCCTCTTTTTTAACAGCACAGCCGGTTTAAAACCGGCAGGTTTTAAGATTTCTTTTTGATATCAATTATCCTGCCTCTGAATCTTTCAAGGGCTTCTTTTATAAGAGGGTCGTTTTTGAAATCATCAAAGTTCAACGGCTTTTCCTCAACCGTCTTTTCAAGAACAGGCGCCGCAACGGATTTTTTTGGCTGCGGTGTTTGCTGGGGAGGCTCCGATGCTATCTGTTCGCGAACCAACTGTTTGTCTTTTCTTATAAATTTCGTCTTATACCCGGAATAACCAATCTCGCTTAAAATTTGAGCGATTGATTTTTGACTCTTTTCATCATTCAAAAGTTCAATATTAATCTCTTCACCGACTGCAATTGTCAACGAGTTATCCTGAATTGAAACAGGCTCGCAATTTTTCAGACAATTATAAAGAAACAGGCTATTTTTTCTGGATAATTTTAACATTTGCTCCCAGAGTTTCTGAAGTGGCGACAGAGACTGGGGCGGCTGTTCGGTTTCTTGTGCCAATATGGGCTCGGTTTCTTCGGCGGTTTCTTTTTCAGATTGCACTTGCTCTTTAACGCCTGCGTAAGCGGGCGCTTCGGGTGAAGTCGGGGTTTCTTTTAAACACGCGCTTTCGGATTCCTTACGGTCAAAGGCTATTTGATTCAGAGTGCCGCCGCCTGCCGCCGTTTCTTCCCTTAACCGTTGCAGATGTTTTAAAAGGGCATCGGCGCTAATGGCGGAACGTTCCTGAATGGCTTTAACAAGGGTGATTTCCACAAGCGCTTTTCGCGAGACGGCGTCGCGCAATTGGGTTTCGCATTCGGATATCGTGTCCATTATGCGGGTCAAAACTTCCGGCGTGAGCGCCGAAGCCTGTTGATTTAGTATTTTTAGTTCCTCTTCGGTCACATCAAGGAGCGATGTGTCGCCTTTTGAAACTTTTAAGACAAGGATATTTCTGAAATGCGACAATAAATCGGAGACAAGCCGCGTGAGTTCTTTGCCCGAGTTTGAAAGGTCGTTCAATAGCTTCAGCGCTTTGTCCGGGGCTGAATCAATAATTGCCTGAGCAAGTTCAGAGACCTTGACTGCTGAAGTGATGCCGAACATTGCAAGCACATCGGATTCCTGGATTTTGTCTCCGCAAAAACTGATGAGCTGGTCAAGCATTCCTTCAGCATCGCGCATACAGCCCTCGCAACTGCGGGCGATCGCAAAAAGAGCTGCCCGTTCAATCTCTATTCCCTCGTTTTTTGCGATTTTTTCAAGGTGGTTAACAATCAGCCTTACTGGAATTCTTCTCAAATCAAATCTCTGGCAGCGGGAGAGAACGGTTGGCGGAATTTTCTCCGGGTCGGTGGTTGCGAACATAAACTTGACGTGCGGCGGCGGTTCCTCAAGCGTCTTCAACAGGGCGTTAAACGCTCCCTGCGTCAGCATATGAACCTCGTCAATGATATAGATTTTGAATCTGCTTACAGCCGGCGCATATTTCACAGCCTCGCGCAATTGTCTTACCTGTTCAACCCCGTTGTTGCTGGCGCCGTCAATTTCAATAACATCAAGCGAATTCCCTTCGGCAATCTCTTTGCAGCGCGGGTCATTGTCGTCAAAATCTACGCGCGGACCGTTCGCGCAATTAAGACACTTTGCAAAGATGCGTGCGATAGTAGTTTTGCCGGTGCCGCGCGGACCGCAAAAAAGATAAGCGTGGGCGATTCGTCCCATCTTTATGGCGTTCGCAAGCGTCTGAGTAACGTGTTCCTGTCCGACAACGTCCTCAAACCGCTGCGGCCTATATTTTCTCGCTATAACAAGGTAGCTCATCAAAATCAAATGTTATCCGATTTACCGAGTGTAAATCTTTACGTATGGTTGCATTCTGGATGTAAATTAGCGCCGGGGTTACTACGGCTTGCGTAGAGCATACTACCGTTGCTGCCTTCCGGCCCTGGCGGGGTTTGTAAGTCCACGCTCCGCAGGCCCCGGCAAATTAATTAAACCCCACAAACCGCCTTTTCTCAAGAGAAAAGATTCTTTTTATTTCTGGAATCCCCTCGGACCTGATTGAATTTGCGACGCAAATTCTCTCTTACTCAAGGTCTTGAACAAACCTTACCGTTTCTTAAATGCGTTTTTTATCTCCGCAAGGCTTGTTCCAAGGATTGATCTGGCTATCGTGTCAAGGTCTTTCTCGCTGCCCTGGATATGGACTGTCTGATGAACGTGGGTGGCGCTTTCTTCCGGCTTGAGAGCAAGCGCCGGCGATGAACTTTCCAGTTCGTAAAAATTGCCAAGCTGCGCGGCGCCCGGTTTTGACGGTCCGTCGTTGTAACTGTTCACCGCGTCGCCGCCGTATGGTTCTTTCTGAATTTCCCACATTGAATTAACATAATCTGTAGTCCCTTCAGGAAGCGTGAAATGGACAATGGTCAGCACCTTGTTTAAGTCGTCGTAACTGCCGAGCACAGACCTTGAATATTGTGGCTTGACGCCGATTTTAGAGCGATACCTGGCATCCCCTTTAAAATAGATAATATTGTTCTTCACAACCAGTCGTTCCGGCGGGACTTTGCCAAAATATTTGTCGTTTATCACCTCTTCGGGGTCTTTGCCTTTTGCGCTCTCGGAAAGCGGTATAACAACAGTCGCCTTTTCTGAGGCGTTAAACATCCCGAGAATCCAGATTGAGAGCAAACCCGTTTCTTTTGTCCACTCCTTAGCACCAGTGTTTTTTATCGTATTAATAGATTCAAAACCGACCGTGGAGACTCCTTTGGGTGGTTCTACGCCAAACTTGCGCAGGAGGATTTCGGGGTTTGCAAGCCTGACCTCGCGCTGCGCTTCAAGATTAAAGACGAATCCGGAATAATTGGTCAATACAATCTCTTTTTTACACAAAACGCTTGAAGCATTGAATCTCACAACATCATACGGTTCGGTGTCAATCGCCGCCGGGGTGAACCAATGTTCAAGGTCAAAAGGGTCTCCTTTTTTGAAAAAGATTGAATACTGCCCGCCTTCCGGTCCCAGCCAGAACCTATCCTCGCCGCCAAAAACATTGATATGTGGCTGCAATTTTCTGGATGAAATTAATTTGCGATTTACCCAGCCAAAGCTGATTCCTTTTTCGCCGCGGGCGGTTGAGGTCATTACCCTCCCCTGCCACGCCGGCACAACAGCAACCTGAGACCTCCCATCAGCGTCGGAAAGCACAATCACGGTTGTGTATTTTTTTAGGAATTCTACGTCCGAGCCAAATGTCGGCTGCGCCCCTTTTGAATTAACAATGCCCATAGTGAAAAACACCAAAACCGCCAGACAAAATGTTGATGGAATTATTTTTCTCATCGCGCCTCTAAATAGGTTTAAAGTTTCTTTTCAGTCTGGCATTAATGAAAAAATGTTCAAGAAAAAACGAATTGAAATAAACAAAGCCCGGAATGAATCACACCCCGGGCGTTAATGGCAGATTAATTCTATTATTGTTTGACAGGAGCGGCTGTTTCAGCCGCCGCGGCAATGCGCTGCGCAATTCGCGACTTTTTCCTGTCCGCAGTACCCTTTTTTATAACGCCGCTCTTGACAGCCTTATCAAAGGCGGAATAGACCTCACTGCAAAATTTGCGGGCATCTTCAACTTTCCCACCCTGCAATAGGGCGTTTAATTTCTTCTCAAGCGTTTTTAAACGGGACTTGACGGCGCGATTTCTCAAACGCCGCCTTTCGCTCTTTCGCATCCTTCTTTCTGCGCTTAATGTATTCGGCATAATTCAGTTCTTAATTATTTCTTCTATTTTTATTATACAACTCAACAATTCAAATAAAACTTCAAAGAAAGCTTAAATTACCCAAAACGGGCGATTTGTCAACAAAAAGTATTTAAAATGCGCGCGCGGGCAATAAAACAATTGTCCGCTGAGCGGTTTTTAAACAAAAATCTTCCAACCGGCAACACAGGATTTGACAATTAAAAACTCAAATGTAAATTTAATCCTTAATATCTATGTTAGTAAAGTTAATAAGTCTTTTGCGTTCGTCCCGTTTTGGCGTAGTGTATCTTTTATTGTTTAGCCTGCTTGCTCTGCAATTTCTTCAGAGAATTGTTATGCTCTTTCTTTTTGCGCCGAAAGGGCTCCCGTCAACCGTTCTGTTAAAAATCCTGTCCATCGGGTTCGTTATGGACCTGTTTGTCGGGATTGTTCTGTGCATCCCGCTAATTTTATATCTAACTGTTGCGCCGACAAGAACCAGATTATGGCGCAAGATTTTCCATAATATTGGGCTAATCCTCTTTTGGGGCTTTGCGATTTTCTTTATTGTTGCCGAGGTTTTCTTCTTTGACGAATTCAAATCCCGATTCAACACCGTTGCCGTAGATTATTTGTTATACCCGCACGAGGTCTTTTTTAGCATCTGGGAGTTGTATCCGGTAGTCTGGGTAATAATCGGCTGCGCGATATTTTCCGTTCTGTGGTTGATAGCGGCGAGGTCGTTGTTAACGGCAAAACAACCGCAACAGGACCTGCCTGTTTTAAAACGAGCCGCGGTGCTGATAGGTTTTATCCTCGCGGCAGCGGTATTGTGGCAATTTGTCGGAAACAGGTTGACCCGTTTTTCACAGGATAGAATAATTAACGAAATATCCGGCAACGGCTGGTATTCGTTTGTTCAGGCGGCGCTGACAAGAGAACTTGAATATGAACCGTTTTACCGCACCTGTTCCCGAGAACAGGCTTACGAGCAAACGCGCAAACTCCTTGACGAGCCAGACGTTGTGTGGGACACAAACAAGTTTTCTATAAAACGGTTCATAAAAGGAGACCCTTCCAGACCTAAACTCAATGTGATTATATTGCTTGAGGAAAGTTTAGGATCAGAATTTTTCGGATGTTTGGGCAGGAACGGCGAATCTCTTACTCCAAACCTTGACCGACTTGTTCAACAAGAAGGTCTGATTTTCACAAATATCTATGCCACCGGAAACAGAACCGTCAGAGGTATGGAGAGTGTTCTGTGCGGTTTTCCTCCGCTTCCCGGCGATTCAATCGTTGTCCGTCCCCATTTTGACCATACCGAAACCCTTGCACGCGTTTTGAAAAGAGATGGATACTCAACAGAATTTATTTACGCCGGACGTGCTATTTTTGACAATATCCGCTTTTTTATGGGGGCAAATGGCTATGACAGGGTGATTGAACGAAAACATTTTTCAAAACCGACCTTTGAGACTATCTGGGGGGTTTGCAACGAGGACTTATATGACAGATGCATTGAAGAAGCCCGCCTCCTATCCAGCAGCGGCAAACCGTTTTTTATCACCACGCTTTCGGTATCAAACCATAAACCGTTCACCTATCCGGAGGGACGAATCCCGGAAGACCCTAAAAAGCGCAGACGCGACTACGCGGTTAAATACACAGATTACGCCATCGGCAGATTTTTTGAAAAAGCAAGAAATGAGCCTTTCTGGACAAACACGATCTTTGTTGTTGTCGCCGACCACGGCGCCCGTGTTTATGGAAAGCAAACCATCCCGATGAAATCTTATGAGGTGCCGTTTATTATCTTCGGACCGGCGGTAGTGAAAGAGCCACGCAAAATCGGCATACTGGGGTCTCAGCTGGACGTGGCGCCAACAATTCTCGGACTCATTGGTCGTCCATACGAAAGCCTATTTTTCGGCAGAAACCTGTTAAAATTAAACGACGACAACGGCAGGTCGCTTTTGCATCACAACCGCGACATCGGATTATATGAAAAAGACCATCTTGTCGTGCTCGGACTCAATAAATCGGTAGAATATTATCACGGCAATCCAAAAATTCAGGTCCCAGAAAAAGTAAAAAATCCTGATAACTTAGACCGCGAAGTCCTGCTTGACGCCACGGCTATGTTTCAAGTGGCATGGGATTTGTATGCCCATACAAACTATTGTTTGAAAAATTAGGATTAAAGGTCTTATACGCAGCTTATTTACATCCATTCAGGGCTCAAGTCATCATAGGAACCGTTCAATAAAATCCGTTAAACTCTTTACTATCACCAGTTTACAGGGATTGCCTGTTTTTGTCCAAACCTGTCTATGTAGAAAACCCGCTTGTGCGCTTTTCCGTATTCGTGAAGCATACGGGTTATTTTGACGTCGTAGCAGCAATATTCGGCGATTTCCAGAAGTTTGCCCTGACGATACCACTGAATTGCCTGCATACCGTCGGATGTCTTCGTTACGCCGAGTGTTGCGCTTGCAAGTGAGTCAAGCGAGAGTTTTTTCTGCGAGATTCTGTGCAGGTCCACGAGTAAATCAAGGGTGGGTATTTGAGTCAGGTCAATCGGGATATAGGCGTGCAATACTTCAAAATCAAACCTCAATACGTTGAAACCCACAATCAAGTCTGCCCTTGT
>JBAMMJ010000190.1:15598-18241 GCA_039793825.1 Verrucomicrobiota bacterium
CGTTGACAAGTTTATCAACATCTTCTTCGGCATAAATATTGTATTTACCCAGAGCGGTGCTGAAAGTAACGCCTACGCTCATCCGCATTTTTGAAATAGCCGTCCAACCGCCTACCTCTTCTGCGGATTTTTGGGTTTCAAGGTCAAAATAGACAATGTTTCTAAAACTCATTTTCGCAACTTGTGGCTCTTAAAACAAACTACCTGTTGAATCCGACTTGGCATCCGGTTTTTTATCTTGCGGCGGATTCTTACGGGCAGGATTTGCGGTTTCTGCAGGTTTTTCCTCCATCGGAGTGGATGATGGGCTTGTCTGCTGAACCGATACAAGAGCCTGACGGAGCATCTTTGTCTGATAAGTGTAGCCGGGCGCAATTGCCCCGGAGACGATTGCGTCCTTTGGAGTCGCTGCCGAACGGTCAACATTAACGTGCCGCTGGCTATCAAACTTTTCACCGCTCTTGCCGTCAAACGCGATAAGTCCGATTTTTTCCGCTATCTGGCGGCAATTTATCTGGAATAGCGAGATTTGCTCAATTATGCGCTGGTTTCCTGAGGCGAGGGCGGCGCGATAAAGCGCGTAAACCTGATCAAGGAGTTTCATAATTACCTGAACATTGTCGTTGTGCATCTGCTCCAATTTTTGCACCTCTATTCTCAGGGACGCCTTTTCAACATCGGTTGCCCGAGCCATAAATTCCGAAAACTCGCGGGTTTGTCGGGCAACTTCTTGTTGAATTTTTTCAGCCGCTTCAATGATTTTTACCGCTTCTGCCTGCGCAGCCTGCCAGTAATTTGTGGCGCTTGTTATCTGTTTTGCCACTTCTTCAAGTTTTTGAATTTTTTCCACAGTTGAAACAAACTTATCGCCCTCCTGCAGTTTCACCGCCGCTTTGTATTCAAGGATAAACGGGATGATTAAAAATGCGCAGCCAGAAAAGACGGCAAAGGCGGTAAGAGCAGCCTGCCAGAGGTTCAAGGGCCATTGGCTAAAATATACAATCGCCCCTGCAACAAGGAGCATCAATGCGTCCGCCACTATAAACGGCACAATTTTAGGTTGTGGAACTTTATTAACGTTCATAATAAAACCTGAATTAAAACCTTACCCTGAGGAAAACTCAATCGCAATGAATAATTTATTTTCAAAGTCCAAAATGTCAAAGCGGTGTTACCAAACTATCTGGCGAATCTTTTAATCGCCGGGACAATCACAAGCAGGAGTGATGAGAAAAGGACTATCACAGCCCCGCTGGGTAGATTTGTGAATGCCGAGATTAAAAAACCGAAAAGTCCGCTCATCGCGCCAAATAGAATGGATGTGAAAACAGAGCGGTTGAATCCTTTTGTTATAGCAAACGCCGCCGCGGCAGGGTTTGTTATAAGGCTATAAATCATCAGCCCGCCGACAGACTGGAAGTTGACAGTCAGGACAATCGCTGCAAGGATTAGGAACCCTGTCCAGATGAGGTTTGAATGAATTCCCGAAGCCTCCGCAACCGGTCGCGAGAACATAATTGCCTTCATTTCTTTGGAAAAGGTTAAGACATACAAGCCCAGCAACAGCCAGCCACCAAGCATAAAATAGACGTCGCGCCAGCGGCAGAAATTAAGACTGCCCCACAGAAGACTGCGAACGTCGTTATCGCTTTTTCCAAAAACGCTGTAGAGACCGAGCCCCAGAAAAGCAAGCCCCATCGTTGCGGAAAACAAAAATCCGAGAATCACATTGTCATCAAGCCGGGTTTTTTCCGGGTTAATCATCCCCAGAGCGACCCCGGCAGCGATTGATGCGGCAAGCGCCGGCAAAAGCAGTTGCTGACCTTCAAGTCCAATTAAACCGCCAATAACAGCCCCAGCCAGAGCGCAATGAGCCATACAAACGCCGATGAACGAGATGCGCATACCGACTATGAAGGCGCCGAGCAATCCGCTTGACGCCCCTGCCACAGTTCCACCGACAATCACCGGCGCCCAGAACATAAGGTCAATCATACAAATCGCTTCGCAACTTTGAATTGTTATTCAGATGGATTGTCATCTTTGAGTTCATTTGCCGTGCCCGATTCATATTCAGGAACAACAATATTTCTTCCCCTGTGAGAAATAACGCTGCCTTTTAATCCATACAACGCCTTTACCCGTTCTGGAGTAAAGATTTCAGCCGAAGTTCCTTGCGCGGCAATTTTTCCATTTTCTAATAAAATGATTTTCCCGCATTGATTTGAGATAACTTCAATTTCGTGAGAGATTAACAAGATTGTGATGCCGGTGGTTTTATGGAGTTGATTTAGCGAGTGGATTATATGTTCGCGCCAGCCTAAATCCAGGTTTGCCGTCGGTTCATCAAGGAGCAGAAGTTCCGGTTCTTGAGCCATTGCGCGGGCAATCATAACCTTGCGTTGTTCGCCGCCGGAGAGCTGATTAAACGGACTATCGGCTATATGCAATAGCCCGAGTTCGCGAATCCATTTATCAACTATTGAATGGTCTGTGGAATTTAATACTTTGAAAAGACCGAGTTTTGCCGCGCGCCCAATAGCCACGACCTCGCGCGCGGTTATCGGGAGCTGGCTTTTTGGCGGCAATAGTTGGGGGACATATCCGATGCGGCGTCTTAATCGGACAATTTCACTCGGCGTA
>JBAMMJ010000190.1:18251-23971 GCA_039793825.1 Verrucomicrobiota bacterium
TAAGTCGGTCTAAATCCACTCCAAGAACTCTGACAACGCCCTGGGCTTTCTTCTGAAGTCCAAGACAGGTTTTTATAAAAGTGGATTTGCCGGCGCCGTTTCGCCCCATCAGCGCGACAAACTCGCCAGAATTAACCGCAAGTTCCTCAATCTCAAGCGCCAGGCGCAAGCCGAATTTGACTTTTAAACCGTAAATTTCAATCGCCGGCCGATTCATCGTTTCCCGGCAAATTGTACCAGAGCCTGAAGGTTGTTTAAAACCAAATTGTCAAACAGGAGGTTCTGAGAATCTTCGGGAAAATTGCCAAAGACAACTACCCTTGCTTTGAGTCTATCGGCAAGGGCGTCGGCAAGCCGACGACCTTCCGGTTTGTTTGCGATTATGAACCTGACGTTTCTAATCTTGCCAACGTCTATGGCGTTTTCAATCTCCTGAAAGCCGGTAATGTCGGCAGCTGTGAAGGAGCCGACGACGTTAAGCCCGAGCCACTGGCAGAATTTTTTTTGATGTGCGCTCGCGAGAACGGGCTCGCCTTTTAACCCGCTTTCTTTAACTAACGTGTCGCATCTTTTCTCAAGTTCCTGAAGTCTTAAAGCAATCTCTTTCAACCGATTTTCCACATCCTGTTTTGAGGCAAATCCATTGGCGATAAGCGCTTCTGCCGTCTGAACGCAAACGGCAAGATAGGTTTTTGGACAGCATAGCCCGCTGCCGGGTTTTATGGAAACAATAACCGGGGTTGTGGCATTCTTATCAAGGATGCGCTCTTCAATGAGTTTTTGAAAATCAAATTTGAGAATCAGTTTGCATTTGCGCAATCTATCAACCTGAGCCGGCTGAATGTCAAAATGTCCTGGACACATCCCGGGTTCGGCAAGCCGCAAAATTTTTTCATCATTTCCGAGAATATCAATTACGGCGCTTTCAATATATGAGTTGCTTGCGGCGATGCGGGGGGAAACTTCATTTTTAGATTTACACCCAGAAAGAATTACGATAGAGACAAGGACGGCGGCGATTGCCGATTTTTGCGTTCTATTGACTGACATAAAATAGTCTCGCATAAAAGAAAAATAAATTATCGCAAATTTGAATCAATCTAATTCCCTAATATTTACGGGCTTTTAATCTGCATACCCTCGCGGGTGCACAATCTTACAATAACGCCTGAATCGCCGGTTTTTGTGTACCAGGTTTGCTTTGACACAGGCGCTCGGGTGCTCTGGCTTTTCTTGCTTGTGGGTATGGGACCGAGGCTCCAGACCGCCCAGCGAATCGGCGAGGTTTTAGGTTCGCTATAATACCTGCCGGTTGATCCGTTAAGGTCGGGATAAGAATCCGGCACCCAGAGAGAATAGTTGCCAACAGGGTCGTTGTTGAGATATTGCGGTCCGGGCGCCGCGTATTTATAGGTATGACCCGGATTAAACGGGTCTTCAAGGTTTGCCTCGCGCCCGCCCTGAGAACTCTTTGGCAAATAGCCGCCATTCGCAAGTTCAACAGGCAGCTGACACCAGTGCGAGGCAAGGTCGCTGTTGCAGTTCACCCGCACCGGCGGGACAAGTCCGTCGTTGTCCATCGCATACATCTCAAGCGCAAGCCCAATGCCGTATAACTCTGAGTGAACCTTTATAACTCTGGCTTTCTCCTTTGCGCGCGAGAGCGCCGGCAGCAATAACGAGGCTAATATCCCGATTATCGCTATCACAACGAGCAATTCAATCAGTGTAAAACCGACGCTCTCTCCCCTATTTCCACTCTCCCACCTCATCAATAGCGCGCCTTGTAAAAGATAAATTATTTATACCGCTCCAGTTTGAAGAACTTCGCTTCATCAACCGGATCAAGCAACAGCGCGTTCAAGCCATTGACCTGAATAACCGCGTTCGTCACAGCTTCCCATTGGCTTCCCTCAATAGTCCGCGAAGACAGAACGCGATAATTAGAATAGTTGCTTTGCCAGGTGACAAGAACCTTCTTTTGAATCGTTAACCCCGGTTCGCTTGTGGGTTCAATCTGTTGAACAAATAGTTCATAGCCGAATGTTCCGTTAGACCCCGACCCGGATTCCTGATTGAATACGCCAATAGCATCAAATTTTCCCGCTGGCGCCGGACCAAGACTGTATCTTGGATGACGAATTGTAAAATATCGCCCCTCGCCGTCGGTTACAGTGCACTTGCGCTGGTTCCACGGTTTTGATGGGTCCCAGCCGTCGGTCGTAACAAGTTGAATCCCGGTAATTCTGACGCGCATCCCCTGATAATATTCGCCGCCCGTGCGACGGGTTGGATCAAATATATCTTCCTTTGTGTTGGGGTCGCCATCATCAGGACGAACCACGCTTGATAAGGATATTACTTCTGGTTCGGGCAATCCAAAGTTTGATTGCACAAGGGTGATTGTGAAATTGGCATCGGGCGAAATGTCGTGAGCCTCGTTAATGTTGCGTTTGCCGCCGTAAAAGAGAGACCTGTTTGCAGTTACCATCACCAGGTCGCCTTTTTTGAATGTATGACCGGTTGCCGGGTCGTGATTAAGCCTGTTTACCTCTGACAACCAGGCATCGTTTTGATAACTCATATCGCTGTTGCGAATCCAGGCAAGATTGCCGTAATTTTGTCCCATCCAGCAAAAAGTTCCTCCGCGGTCTGCGGGCAAAACCGCCTGAATAACTATCTGCCATTCGCCTCCCATTTTTCCAAGATTTTCGCCATCGTTATACGGCAAAAAGTTTGGAGTTGAATCCAGCATTTCATCAGGGTCGGTTAACAACACTCCGACTATTGAAAACGGCAGTGTCCCCGACCATGCGCTTGTGCCGTTGGTGGTAACGGCTTGCAGGTTTGAATGGGTTTCAAACCGGATTTGCGCCTGAACGGCAAAGCCGGCGAGTAAACCAATTATGGCTGAAATCGCGAGCGCTTTTTGCGCCGCTTGACAATAAGAAATGAATCGTGTTACGCTCATATAGAAAAGTATTATTTATTTATGGATATTACGCAAGAAAAAAATCGTAATACAAGAAAATCTTTTCCTGAATCCGACCCGCGCGTTGAATTCTTCAATCACCACGCGCCAAACTGGGATACTACAGGTCCGAACATTGATGAAGTGTTAAACCGCCTGAATCAGATTAAAGCGCGGCTCGGTTTTTCAAGCGGTATGGATGTAATGGAGGTTGGCTGCGGCACCGGGCAGATTACCGGCTGGCTCATTGATATTGTTAAACCCGGCAGGGTAGTTTCGGTTGATATAGCGCCGGAGATGATCCGCATTGCAACAAACAAAAAAATTCCCAACGCAAATTTTAAAGTAATGGATATCTGCGCGCCGATACGACACAGGACTAAATATGACGCGGTTTTCTGTTTCAATTCGTTTCCACATTTCAGAGACAAGAACGCAGCTTTGCAAAATATTAAAAAATTATTAAAACCGAACGGTTATTTATTGGTATTACATTTTTCAGGAAGCAAAGAATTGAACGAATTTCACAGGTCTGTCGGCGGAGCGGTTGGTGAAGATAAATTGCCGTATGAGAATGAATGGAGACAGTTGCTGACCGCCACTGGATTCAGGCTGACCGAATTTGAAGACAGACCTGACCTGTTTTTACTGCGCGCGGCGAAGATAGCTTAATCAGGGAAATTCAAAGACAGGAAGGTTTGTTTTTTCGCGGATTTTTTTTGCGATTTCTGCCAGCTCCTGGCTGGAAAGTTTTGTCGCAAACGGTTCTGGTGTTGGACGGGCGACGGTATAAGAATGGACCTCTTTTATGCGGGCTCCATTTGCGACAAGTTCATTCAGCCTTGCGCAATATTCGTCCAATTCATTGTCCGGGATTATATTGCCGTAGACCTTTAGAAAAAGACTTTGAATAACAACCGGACGCGCTCTAGCTGTGATGAGGATGTTATTTAAGATTCTATCAAACTTGACGCTGGTTCTATTGACCAGCTTATAGTAAGCCTCTGTGCCGGCGTCAAGTTTTGCCCAGATTTCGCCATTATTCCTGTCCATTATTTCCAAACCTTTTTGGACATCGGCTCTGTCCAGCCCGGCTGCATTTGTTATTAAAACAATTTTTGTTGAATCAAGCGATTGACTCTTGCGAACATCCGCGACTGCGGCAACAAAATCTGAAAAGTTTTCAACCATAGTAGGTTCGCCATCGCCGCTAAAAGCAATATCCTTTATTTCGGAAATATCTGCTTCTCCAAAGCGTGGTTCAAGCGAAAGCTCTCCGGTTTTAATTAGTTGAATGACCTTAATTAGTTCATCGCGCAGAATGTTGATATCAACAGTTTTAACCCTCGGCGGCGTTAACCGGTCAACCTCGCAATAGATGCAATCAAAATTGCAGATTTTATCCGGATTTAGATTCACTCCTATTGAAAGCCCCCGCGAACGCCGCGAGATTACGGGATAAACATATAGGAAATCGGAATACGAGCGTCTGTGGTCCTGAACTGCCCGCAGCGGCAAGTTGCAATTTCTATTACTATCATTCATTAATATACAATATCACATTCCCATAATCTGGTAGCCGCAGTCCACATAAATCACCTGTCCGGTAATCGCCGATGAACCGTCGCTGGCAAGGAAAAGCCCTGTGGCGGCGAGTTCTTCGGGCGTAATATTTCTTTTAAGAGGCGAGTGTTCTTCGTAATGTTTCAACATCTGCGTAAATCCGCTGATGCCGCGCGCGGCGAGTGTGTTTATCGGTCCGGCGCTTATGCAATTGACGCGAATATTTTGAGGACCAAGGTCATAAGCAAGATACCTTGCGCTTGCCTCAAGGGCGGCTTTTGCCACACCCATAACGTTGTAATGCGGAATCACCTTTTCGGCGCCGTAATAACTCATAGCGATAATGCTGCCGCCGCGCGTCATCAACGGATTTGCGGCTTTTGCTATTGCCACAAGTGAATAGGCGCTAACATCAAGCGCAATCTTGAAAGCCTCTCTGGTTGTGTCAACAAACCTGCCTTCAAGGGCTTCGCGAGGCGCGTAGGCGACCGAGTGCAGGATAAGGTCAACAACGCCAAATCGTTCTTTTACCTCGTTAAAGACGTTCGTAATCTCGGCATCGCTTGTCACATCGCATTTTATTAGCGGCACATCACTCCCGAATGTCTGCGCGAGTTCTTCCACATTTTCTTTGACGCGCTCGCCCTGATAAGTAAAAGCCAGTTTAGCCCCTTCCCGCGCCCATGCCTGGGCTATCGCCCACGCAATTGAACGTTTGTTCGCAACGCCAAAAATTACGCCATATTTACCTTCAAGCATCTTCATTTTCACTCTCTTATATAAAAAACTAATATATACTATTCAAAAATATTTTAAACAGATATTCAAACTACACAAAAAATCCGATTTGTCCAATAAGAACAGGAATTACTGTCTGTAAACAATTGATATACCTAAATCATTAACATTGAACTCAATGATTGATTCCATAATCGGTCAAAATACAACCTCATTTTTGAAAGGGTTACGATACTGTGGACTGGTTGACTAAATACGATTCCTCTCCGTTCCTCTGTGCCCTTTGTGGTAAAAAATAAAAACCACAGAGAACACAGAGATTCACAGAGAAAATACATTTTGTTTACACCCATCAGAGTTATATTGATATTTTCCGTTTTTCTACCCACCTATTTATGAGTGGTTGCCAGTGTATGACGCCTTCGGGGTCGGTTCAGCCAATTACTAA
>JBAMMJ010000191.1:0-10375 GCA_039793825.1 Verrucomicrobiota bacterium
CGCAAATCGTATTCATTTTAATCCCAAACCTGAATTATCGTCATCGCAATATATTGCAGGAGTTTAGAAATCATCTATCGCGGAAGCTTTGCAATAATTCTTCAGGAGAGACTGCCGCGGTTCCGACTTTTGCAACCACTACACCGGCGGCGTGATTTGAAAAGACAGCCGCTTCCACAGGAGACGCGCCAGCCGCAATCGCGAGCGTGAAAGCCGCAATCACCGTATCGCCTGCGCCGGAAACATCAAATACCTCTCTGGCAACGGTTGGAATATGGAGCGGTTTACAATTGCGTTGACATAACAACATCCCTTGCTCCCCAAGCGTTATTAACAATAACGCAGGCGATAACCGATTCAGCAACGTCTCAGCCACATTCATCAACTCTTTATCTAACAACGGCTCGGCTTTTTTAGAACCGTCAGGATATCCAGCAAGTTCAAATGCCTCTTTTCTATTCGGAGTGATTAAAGACATATTACGGACGTCGAGCCGATGCACGGGTTTTGGATCAAGACTCAACCAGATTCCATTTGCGCGGCAATATTCGCGAATTTTATCCACAAGTTTTTGTGTTACAACTCCCTTGCCATAATCGCCGAGAATTATCGCGTCCGGCCGGTCAAACGCACGCTGGATAGATTTAAAAATCTCTTCGGTTGAATCTTCGTCAATTTCATCCTTTGTCTCTCTATCAAGCCTTACAACCTGTTGTCTTGCCGCGATAATGCGCGTTTTAATACTTGTTTTTCGTTGTTGATGTGAAACAATTCCGTCGCAGTTTATCTTGTAGTTTTCCAGCAGGTTCAATAATTTCTGGGCTGCAAAATCCTTGCCGACCACACCGAACAGTGCGGTTTTCGCACCGAGCGTAGCAAGATTTCTGGCAACATTTGCGGCGCCGCCGGGCATAAAACTTTCTTCAACAAATTCCACTACCGGCACCGGGGCTTCGGGCGAAATTCGGGATACATTTCCCCATACATATTCATCAAGCATCAGGTCGCCAACAACTACAATCTTTGAGTTCTTTACAGAAGTTAACAACTCTTTGACACGTCTCAGACTCATCCTCGGAATGTGATTGCCTCTTGTCATAAAATTATTTTGACTGAAGCGGTTGTTCCAATAAAGCCTTATTTAAGCCTTTATTCTGCTTTTGCGTTTAGAAAAGCCGTCAATGGACTTGTGGGTCTTGCTATTAATGATTGCTCGCCTAAACCGACTTCGTATGCGATTCTGCCGGCTTCAACCGCCATTTTGAAAGCCACAGCCATCCTGACCGGATCGTCCGCCACGGCTATCGCTGTATTGACAAGCACAGCGTCCGCCCCCATCTCCATCGCCTCTGCAGCATGGCTGGGCGCGCCGAGCCCGGCGTCAACAACCACAGGTACAGTTGCCTGTTCAATGATTATGCGAATCTGGTCTTTTGTTTGAATGCCGCGATTTGAACCGATTGGCGAACCAAGCGGCATAACTGTTGCAGTGCCAATCTCCTGCAATCTTTTTGCGAGAACAGGATCGGCGTTAATATACGGCAATACAACAAACCCCTCTTTTACCAGCTGCTCTGCGGCTTTAAGAGTTTCCACAGGATCAGGCAGTAAATAACGCGGGTCAGGATGTATCTCAAGTTTAATCCATTTCGGCAATCCAGCGGCTGCGGCAAGCCTTGCAAGCCTGACGGCTTCATCGGCATTCATTGCCCCGCTTGTGTTTGGCAAAATCAGGTATCTATTCGGGTCAATATAGTCAAGAATGTTCGCAAAAGGATCGCGTTTTCCGCTTAAATCGGCGCGTCTTAACGCCACAGTTACAATCTCTGTCCCGCTTGCGTCCAGGGCATCGCGCATCAACTCGGGCGACGAAAATTTTCCCGTCCCGATCATCAACCGCGACCGAAATTGCCGCCCGGCTATAGTCAAATAATTTTTCATCTCACTTAATATTTAAATTACCACAAAAACCTGATTTATGAAACTGAATGCGAAAACCGATCTTCTCCCACACACCAACCATTGATCAAACAAGTTTAACAATCACGTAGTTCTTTTTCCCCTTTCTCAACAAAATGAACTCGTCAAATAATGCATCGTTAACTGTAATAACGCGCTGGGTGTTCCCCTCTCTAATGTTGTTAATGTAAATTCCGCCCCCTTCAATATCTTTTCTGGCTTGACCTTTTGATTGGCATACTTTCGCATAGACAAGCAATTCAACCAGTGGCATACCGGCAGCGCCAAGTATGCCTTTTTCAATCTCCACCGACGGCACCTCCCCTGCAATTTCGTTGAAAGTCTCTCTGGTTATTCCTTTTACATCGCCGCCAAATAAGACCTCGCTGGCGCGTATCGCTTCGGCTGTAGCCGCTTCCCCGTGGACCAACTCTGTTACCGCTTTTGCCAGCGCCCTGTGAGCCTGACGCCCGCCCGGATTCTCATTGTGTGCCTTCTCAAGCACGGCAATCTCTTCTTTTGACAAAAAAGTAAAGTATTTCAAGTATCTAATAACATCTCTATCGTCTGTTCTTATCCAGAACTGATAAAACCTATAGACGCTTGTCCTGGCAGGGTCTAACCAGACTGCCCCGGCAACGGTTTTGCCAAACTTTGATCCATCCGCGTTTGTAATTAATGGCAGCGTCAAACCATAAACCGTGCGGTTTAATTTTTTCCTGCAAAGGTCTATTCCTGCGGTGATGTTTCCCCACTGGTCGCTACCGCCGATTTGCAGTTCACAATTATATTCCTTGCACAGATGGTAAAAATCATACGCCTGAAGCAGCATATAGCTGAATTCTGTGTAACTGATGCCAGATTCTCTATCTTCCATCCGCGCCCTAACGCTCTCCTTTGAAATCATCATATTTACCGAAAACAACTTCCCGATGTCCCGCAAAAAATCCAGATAACTAATCGGCGCGATCCAGTCGGCATTGTCTACAAGCAGCGCCGGGTTGGTTTTTGAATCAAAATCAAGCAACCTTGACAATTGTTGTTTCACCCGCGAGATGTTGTAGGCGATTGTCTCTTTTGAAAGGAGTTGACGTTCTTGCGTTTTCCCGCTTGGGTCGCCAATTGATCCTGTGGCACCACCGGCAACAGCAATTGGACGATGTCCAGCCAGTTGAAATCTCCTCAACGCAAGCAAAGGGACAAGGTTCCCAACATGAAGGCTATCCGCTGTAGGGTCAAAACCGCAATATAAAGTGACTGGCGACTCATTGAGTCGTTTAACAAGCTGTTCAACATCCGTGCAATCGGCTATAAGCCCGCGCCATTGCAGCTCTTCGTATATGTTCAATTTAACGTTACTCATATTTTTAACAATCTACGGCTCAAAAAATGAAACCAGATTTAAAAAATCTCATCAAAAACAATAAATTTATAAATTAACCCTTCCACCCTGTTAGTGGCAACCATTTTTGACCAGACTTCTCCAGAGGCTCTGCATCGTACCCGAGACGATTGAGTTCAACGGCGAATTCGGAAGAAAAGCCGTGAATAGTAAAAACACGCCTGGGATTTACTATTTTCACAAACTCAACCAGCTCGTTAAAGTCGGAGTGATTGCTTAGCGGAAATGCTGCGTCCACACCAAGTCTATATTTAGCGCCACTATCAATTGCCCATCCGGTTATTGCCGCTAAACTAATCGGTTTATTCACATATAGTTGCGTTATTTTGTTTCTTACCTGCGGCGGAATTATGACCACTTTATTTTTACTCTTCCTGACCGAAAGTTTTTCAATACCGGGAAATTTATATCCAAACTCTCTATATACAGCAGTCATTTTATATACCTGATTATGAACCATCACAGGCATATTGCCGCGTCCGAGTATGGTCAACACATCTTGACTTTTACCAAGTGAATAACATAGCAGGATCGGCGTCTTTTTCTCCGATAGTGTGGCGCGACAAAAATCAATTATCTGTCTGGCAACGTTATCAACCTGTGGAAATCTATATGCAGGCATTCCGAATGTGGTTTCCATTATCAAATAATCTGCATGGCAGGGAACACACTTTTCCGACGTTAATGAACCCGATAATTTAAAATCCCCTGTATAAAGAATTGAAACCCCAAACGCCTCAATCAACACCATCGCGCTACCTAAAATATGTCCCGCCGGGAACAACGTGAGATAATAGCTATTTTTGCCATAGATAAATTCTCTCTTTTTAAAAAACTCTAACTTCTCTTCAACCCTCTTTGTGCGTGAGCGCTCCTTCATCAATCTTGATGTAGCATGGCTCAAGACTACTTTCCTATGCTTGCTGATGTGATCTGAATGGGCGTGGCTAACAAACACCATTTCTGACTCCCCGGCGCTCTGTCGGGAATCAAGCCACAAACCTAATGCGGGAAAATGTATCCCATCTTCTGTATTATAAAATTCCAACTCCACAACTTAAAATCTATTAAAAACCGCTTTCAGAAACCCGCCTGCGCCTATTATAATTATGAAAATTATTAAAACAAAAATCAGCATTAACTAAAATGAAATTTATTTCTAAAAAAACAATACCTTGCCGCAAAATTCTACTTAATATCTTTGCATACCTATTTCTGTTATCCAATATCTATGCGGATGAAAATTTAGAAAAAGTCCCCTGGGACATTAACAAATTAAAAGCTCCACCACAAACCTATCCGGCGGATGAATTTAATACAAATGGGGTAAAAGCGCTATTTTATAAAGGATTGGATTGGAAAGGTAAACCTTCGCGGGTCTTTGCCTATGTTGGGATTCCGAAACATCAACCCAACGAGAAACTTCCCGGCGTCGTCCTTGTTCACGGAGGTGGCGGAACAGCATTTCACGAATGGGTGGCTCTATGGAATAATAGAGGGTATGCCGCAATCGCAATGGACACCTGCGGTTGCATCCCTGATGCAAACGGTAAACCACAACGCCATCAATCTGGCGGACCTCCAGGTTGGGGCGGCTTTGACCAGATAGACGAGCCAATTCAAGACCAATGGACTTACCACGCAGTCGCAGATATCATTCTGGCTCATTCTTTGTTGCGATCATTTGCCGACGTTGATCCTGATAGAATTGGAATCACGGGGATTTCCTGGGGCGGATATCTCGTTTGCATCGTCGCAGGTATTGATGATAGGTTTAAATTCGCTGTCCCGGTTTACGGTTGCGGATTTCTTGGCGAAAATTCAGTCTGGATTGAAGTATTCAAAAAAATGGAAAAGGAAAAATCCGAAAAATGGTTAAGTCTCTGGGACCCTTCAAAATACCTTCCAAATGCAAAAATGCCGTTTTTATGGGTTACAGGCTCAAATGATTTTGCTTATCCAATGGACTCTCTCCAGAAATCGTATCGGTTGACAAAAGGCGAACGTTTCCTTTCTGTGAAGATCAAAATGCCCCACGGGCATGGTGGACCTGGCGAAAAGCCGGAAGAAATAAAAATCTTTGCCGACTCAATTCTAAAAAATGGTGTCCCGCTTCCTTCCATTTACCAGCAGGGGAAAGACTGGATAAAATTTAAATCGCAAACGAAAATTATAAAGGCGGAATTTAATTACACAACAGATGCTAATAAAAAATGGCAAGAGCGTGAATGGACTACAATCCCCGCAGCGATAGAGTCGGATATAGTAAGAGCAGAAATTCCAACCAACACCGTTGTCTATTATTTCAACATAACTGATGAACGTGGAATAGTAGTAAGCAGCGAACACATAGAAATCAAAAACCACTAAACCGGTTGAAGCTAATTCTTCACCCCTCTGCACTCCTTTAACGTTGTGGCAATGCGAGCAATAAGGCAGACAACAATTCCGGGAGTGCAATGCCCGAAACTAAATTAATCGCCAAATTCAGAAAAGACCTATTAAACCGAGCAAAAGCGATTAAAGGAATACTGGCATTCGGCTCACAATCTATGCCTTTTTGAATCGCAGTGGCAGGTCTATTTGTTCGGATAATTAACGACTAAAATAAACAAAATTACTATTTGCGCTAACCTACTTTTTTGAGGGTTGCGGCTTATCTTCATTCTTTGCCGATGGTTGTTTAGTGGCGGTTTGAGGCGGTTTCTGTTGATTAGGCGGGGGCTTAATCCGACCGATTATATCAGCGATCAGGGTGTTTGCCGGTACAAGATGGTGATAATAAAACGCCTGCATCATATCCTGAGCAGGTTGGGCAACGCGCGAAACCTCTTTCCCACCAATTAGCGCTGTTCCTTCAATAACAAGATTAAAAGACTCATAAGCGGTATCCGGTTTAGCATAGAGACTGAGTTTCACCTGATTTGTTGTTGAAGGAATTTTTGGGGTTGTCCCAATAGAAAACCATTGTGGCGATTTTACAGCCAGCTTTATATCGTTTGTAAATCCATCTTTTCTCAGCGCGTAAACGGTTATCGGGGCGCTTGCACCGGCGCGCAGACTAACGCTTGCCGGAACTATGCGCAATTCAAAATCAGGTTGAGGCGGGCTAATCCGCAATCTGTATCCGTATTCATCTCCGCCTTTGTGTTGCGAATCGGTGATGTGGATAAAATATCTTCCTGAAACCGGAACTTTAAAATATATGTACGAATCGGCATGATGGGTAAGCATAGCTGCGGATAAATCTAAATTATCATCATTAATCGCAAATCTTTTTCCTGCAGAATCGGTTATTTCAACGATTGAATCCAGAGGTGAATTAAGCCGCCGCGCCTTTACTTCAACTACAACTTCATCCCCTTCTTTAGCCGAAATAGCAAAAACATCCCAATCACCAGCAACGTTTATTTTACCGTTTATTATCACAGGCATCGCAACCGATTGAGCGGATTTTATTGAGTTGTTCGGTTCCTTTTCGTCAATTTCAGGCAATGCATCAACGATAAAAGGCACAGGATTTGAAACATAGTTGCTTTTTGTTACAGTTATATATACTGTTCCGGGTTGATTTGTTTCAACCTCAACCTGGTTCATCGGAAGATTCCAACCGCCAAGCATTATTTTATGCCTTTTTCCAACCTCACCCCCGAGCGGATATATTCCTGTTATAAACGGAAATTCTCCAATCGCTATGCGATAAACAAAATCCTCCCTTCCGCGATAAATTGCGTCTTTGATCTCCAAAAAATAATCCCCGTCATAAGGCGGTTCAAAGTAGATGACCGGGTCAGGATTAAATCTAAAATCGTCAGAATACTTTAACTCTTTGCCTTTTGAGTCGTAAATTGCAAGTGTTGCCTGAAACCAGCCGGGCACGGCATCAGCAACATAAGGAATGAGCTGACGCGCATAAACGATAAAGACGAGTCTGGCTCCTTTTCTCGCCGAAAACCGATATCGGTCAACATCGCCTGGCAAAATCCTGCCGTTAATAACAACAGGCAAAGTTACATAGTTGCTCTGCCCGGGAGAATTTGGCACAGTCTCCTGTTCGGTATATTCAGGGACATTGCTTACAAAAAACTTTTGTGGATTCGTATGTCCAGCCGCTGTCTTGAACCGAATTTCTCGTTCGCCAGGCTCGGCGTCCCTATCAATCGTTACCTTAAAAAGAACATCCTCCGCCATCTGCGGATTCGGCGGTCGTTGATTTTTCGGATTGGAAAGTTTTCTCTTTATCTCAAGTATCTCCTTCTCGGCTTCGGCTTTTGTCAATATTTCCACCTTGTTTGTTTCAGCCTCGTTATTAAATGAAATTTGCGTTGCCTCTTTTTTTGCGTTTTTAAGCGCTTCCTGAATATTGCGCAGTCTGTCGCGCAACAATGTTAATTGTTTTCCATTCAACGGTTTAACGTATTCTAATATTTCAATCTTTACTCCTTTGCCCGAGACGGTGGCATTGGTTATGCCGTCAAGGTATTGACCGCTTAACATTCCTGTAAAAGTCGCCCCTTGACTTCCGCCTGCGGGGAAAATATACCCAATATAAGGCGAGCGCTGGGCATAAGATGTTCCGCCAACCAATAACAATACGGCTCCTGCAATCAAAAATTTTAGATGGTTAATTCTCATTCAATATAACATCACATTATTTCCGTTAACTTCCCATACATTTTAATGCCGTCCTCGGGCGATGGGATAACCTTGACCATTTTTCCTTGTGGATGCGGCAGTGTGGCGTTTGTATCTATTCCGAGCAGTTCGTAAATGCTTGCGATTAAATCAGCCGGGTGCACCGGTCGTTCTTTTACATTTTCTCCTCGTTCATCAGAGGCACCGACAACGTGTCCGCCTTTGAATCCTCCCCCTGCGACAACGGCAGAAAACACCTTTCCATAGTGTCCGCGTCCACCGTTCCAGGGCGGTTCCCAATCAATCTTCGGAGTCCTTCCGAACTCGCCCGACCACCAGACAATTGTTGAATCAAGCAGCCCTCTGTCATACAAATCCTGAATCAAAGCAGACATCCCTTTATCAAGCTCAGGAAGTTTCCGACGCAAGGATTGAAATATCTCCTTATGCATATCCCAACCCGGATAATTTATAGTCACATAAGGAACGCCACGCTCCACCAATCTTCGCGCCACAAGACAGGATTGTCCAAAAGTGGTTCTTCCGTAGGCGTCGCGGACTTCATCTTTCTCCTGCGAAAGGTCAAAGACTTTGCCGGCATCGCCAAGTATTAAATCATAAGCCTGTTTTTCAGCCTCGCGCATCTGGTTCAACTCCGGGTCGTCGCTGATAAGCTGGTCAAGGGTGTTTAAATTATGAAGCAACTCGCGTCTATTTCTTTGACGTTGCTCCGTGATCCCCTGCGCAACCACTCCTTCAACATTAAATGGATTGCGCGCCGGATCGCCGCCAGTGGCAAACGGTTTGTATTTTGAACCCAGAAAACCGGACTCGCTGAATCTGCCTTGCGGCGTTGTCAATACAATATAAGGCGGTATCAAGCCTTTGTAACCGGCAGAATATCCTTTAAAATAAGCAACCACCGCGCCAACCGACGGGAAGACATCTCCGCCCGGTGTGCGGCCGGTTTGCACTATATATGACGCGGTCTCGTGTCCATTGTTTCCGTGCGTCATACTCCTGATAATGGAGTATTTATCCGCCTTTTTTGCTAAAAGCGGCAAAAGTTCGCAAATCTGGACTCCATCCACATTCGTGGGTATCGGTTTGAGTGGTCCGGTATAATTCTGACCGGCATCAGGTTTCGGATCAAATGTATCTAAATGAGACGGACCGCCCCACATCCAGATTTGAATAACTGCCCTGGCTTTTGCCGGCTTTTGTTGACTCTTTCCCACCGGCGCCGTTGATTCCGCAGCCTTTGAGGAAATAATCTCTTCGGTTATTAATAACCCGGCTGTTGTGATTGCCACTTTTTTAAGCGCTTCTCGGCGTGTTACAGCTTCATTCGTATCCTGAACATACTTTTTATCGTTTTTCATAATTGGTTCCTGTTTAAGTTATCACATTTTAACGTTTGCTTCCTCAACCATCTTTACACTCCGCCAACAGTTAGTGTCTGAACAAAAATTCCGAGCTATTTATCAATGACCACGCGATGTCTATAGTCGCTTCTCTTTTCTGGCCTGTTTTTTGGAAATAGCCCTCTGCGGTTTTCATCTCTTTCTCCGTAGGCAACCGCGATAAAATGCCAAGATAGATGTTACTTATAATCTCTCTGGGCGATTTATTCCCCTGAAGCTGAAATTGCACCATTTTGCTCTGGTCAAGTTTTCTTAAGATATGACTTGAATTGAGCAAATGGAGCCTTTGCGAAGCGGTGAATCGGTTGTTTCGCTCAGACAGCAACCCGGTGTCGCGCGGAGGTCTGCCGAACAATTCAAGAAATGGACTTGTAATACTTCCATCGGCAATGCATACGGCTCTTACGTCTTCGGGTATAAATGAAAACGGCTCCGGTATTTCGCTCATATATTTTTCTGTTGTTGAAGTGATTTTGTTGATTGCGTCTATTAACACCTCGGCTTCAAGTCTGCGAATCGGATAATAGGCAAAATACTTTGCGGCTTCTTTATTCGTCGTTGCAGGAATGGATGAAAGCTGATAGACCCGGGAGTTTAAAATCAATTTCATCAAATACTTCATATCATATTTGTGGGCTATCAATTCTTTCTCAAGGTATTCAAGCAATTCAGGATTGGAAGGCGGATTATCCGGGCGAATATCATCAGGTTCGTGAATTATCCCGCGCCCCATTAGCCAGTACCAGATGCGGTTGGCTATGTTTTTTGTGAACCACGGATTTTTAGGGTTCGTCAGCCAGTTTGCAAACACAATTCTCGGGTCGGTGTCCTGCGGAATTTTCGCCACTGTGCCATCAGGAAAAACAGGTTTATAAGTAACAACAGTAGTCCCCTGCGTGATCACATTGAACGGATCAAAAAAAACTATTTCTTCCTTCCATTCAGTTGTGGACTT
>JBAMMJ010000191.1:10385-14208 GCA_039793825.1 Verrucomicrobiota bacterium
AACCTATTTTTGAGAAAAAACCAGCCAGACCCTTGATTTGTTCATCGGTCAATCTTTCAGGTCTTACGCCCATAAAAGTAAGGGCGACACATTTTGCGATGCCTTCAGGGGTTTTAGATTGAACAGCGCGATAAAAATTGACCTGCGGGTCGCGAAAATTGCTCCCATTGCTAACAAGCATCTCCCTTACAAATTCATCATACGGCAGATTCGCCTTTATACAGTCCCTTATCCACCGATGATATGCCTGAACAGCGTTTGGCCAGAGATTGATTGGAAATTCTGCCTTTACCCGAAGTATATCGCACCATTTCATTGTGTAGTAATCAACATACTCTTCGCGTTCTAAAAGTTTATCAATCAGTCGCGCCCGCTTGTTAGGGCTTCTATCAAACAAAAATTCCCGCGCTTCGTATGCGCTGGGTATGGTGCCGGTTATATCAAGATAAACCCGACGAACAAATACCGCGTCCGAACACAGACTTGCAGGTTGTATGCCGCGCTTCTTCAGGTCCTTGAATACTATTTCGTCAATCCTGGTCTCAGGGATAAAAATATTTTGAGATTCATAAGGATTAGGTCCTATCAATACATCCGTAGTGGCATTGTTTGTTAAAACAGCGTTAGCGCCGGGAGGCGCGTTAGTCGGTTTATTGAAGTTCTGCCCCCCTCTAATAGCCCTCTTAACATTTTGGTTTTGAGCGGAAAAAACAGAATTGGATGCAACCCCAACAGCAAGAACAAGAATGAACAAAATTTTTGTCATATTTAAACCAATGGCTAATCAATGCTATATATATTAGATACTATACAACTCAATATTATTCAATCTTGAAATTATCACCTTAATCGTAGGAAACCATTCCACACGCCAGCCTCACCTGCTGATGGCTCATTGAAGATAGATTGGCGTTTTCGCAATCGCCATTTTAACTTTGTCAATCAGTTGCAATCCGTGCGGATTTAATCTATTGCTCTCCTTCATCCATTGAATCCTGAATCTCAGGTTCTATATCGGTTGAGACAAAATTAAATGTGATTCTTGAGAATGCCTGCGGGAGAAAACTGAACTTCCCAAAACAGGGGTTGCTTCCAACCACAGCGTTCTTATCCCACTTTTCCAGTGTGAAACAAACGTTTCCCCGCCCAACAAAAGTGCCCACAATTTCGCCTTTTTTTCTTTCAATTTTGGCAGAATCCTTTGAGGCGAGTTCAAAAGAATAAACCCTATCAAGAGGAATCTCCATCTCTGCAAATGATGTGGTAAATTTTAATTTTTCTTCCTTAATATAATGCAATCTGCCAGATAACTTATCGTGGTTAACAAGTTCAACTAAATCATTTTCAATTTGGGTGGTTTCGCTTCCCAGACGGCTGTCAAGCCTTCCATCCCATTCCTCAACACGCAGGTTTGTGAGTTTTAGAAGGTTAACGGCTTGCTGCTGAAAATGGATACAGGTGCCATTGAGGGGCGACTCGTTGCTGTCCTTCCATTGTTTGACAAATGCCCCATCAATAAAGAGCGCAACAACTCCTTTTTCGCGGTCGGCATAGACCTCAATCCGGGCTTTGTTTTTCTCGTTGAGCGACAGGATTTCAACCTGTCCGAGATTCCTTGAGCCGGCGTTTCGCCTCAATTTTTGTAAGTTTATATAGCCGGTATTAAATTGAAGCACATAACAGTTGCTATAGAGCTCTTCCGGGTTGTCGGCAAAGATTGACATAATAAAAAAGATACCGCCCTGCCAGGCGAGGTCATACGAAATCTTAACGCGGTCCGGGAGTTTCATATCTCTGCCGATTTGTCCGGGACGACTCGCCACAAAAGCGCCATCTGAATATCTCCACCCGGCTCGTCCCCTACCGATCCGCCACCCGTCAAGACCTGTCGGTCCGTCAAAAATACAGCCGCCGGTCTGGCGTGTAAAAAGCAACGATCTTATTGTGTTACGTTTGATTCGCAGTACCCCTCCGTACCAGGTCTGAAGAATCAGTTCTCCTTCGGTCAATTCTTTTAAATCCCCGGGAATCTCATCGCCATTTACAAGTTTTATGGCGCATCCTGAGGCTATGTTGGTTGGATTTTCCTTTTTCACAAAGGAGATTTCAAAAAGGTTGGTTGTAAAAAATTCAATATTGCTGCGCGCTTCAGGAGATTTCCAGATAACAATAGAATTTTCAATTCCTTCAAGGGTGCCGTGAAGCGTGTCGCCATTTTGAAATTGAATAATATCCAATGTCTGCGGTGTTGCGGATATTCTGTTCTGGATTTGTTCGGCGGTCTCCTGCAATGCCTCTCTGAAGGCTCTAAAGGCTGGAATGGCAACACCGTCCAGATTTATCGCCGCAAACGCGCTATATCGTAAGGCTCCAATAACGAGCGATAGCGTCAATACAATCGTGAAAAATCGGCACTGTTTATTTGATTTTGCGCTCATTCAATTACCTTTCATAAATCGGCAAAAACCTATAGTTTAAAGCCAGAGACAACAACGCGGCTGACGTTGAAAACGCCTGACCGAACGGTCCTTCCCAGGCTCCGCTCTGTCCCTGAGCCGCTGCGAGAGATTTAACATTTATTCTGTTCCAGTCCTGCCACGATTTTTTAGAGGCGTGAAAATGCGCCTGCGCGGCATAGTAAAGATAATAATGGTAATAGGTTTGTTCCTGCATAGCGGTTGCCAGAAACCGAATAGCGAGCTGGAAATTCGGTGTGTTTTTCCTTTTTGCAAGCGCAAACACAAGGGCGCCGATCGCGGTTCGGGGCGCATTGCCGGGTTCGCGTCCGGTATAACCGATTCCGCCATCTGGATTTTGACACATCTCAAAAAAACGCAATCCTTTCTTAATCGCTTCTTCCGGGATATCAATCCCGGCGTTTTTTGCCGCAAACAACGCCACCATCTGCGCCCCGCTCACGGTTGTATCAGCATCAGTTGATTCAGGAGAATATCGCCAGGCGCCGAATGGATTTTTTGTTTGCGAAACGAGGATTAAATCAACGGCTTTTTTTAATGCCGGACCAAGCCTCTCGTCGTTTACCGCTCCATAGGCTTCGGCAAGGGCGAGCGTTGCAAACCCGTGATTATACATTGAGTTTCCGATATAACCTGTGACTTTATTCTGATTCTCCAGAATAAAATCCAGTCCGCGCTTTATTGGGATAGCGTAAGGACCGGTATTTGGATCGTCCCCGTGTGCGAGCATTGCAAGTATGGCAAGACCAACCACAGCCGGCTGTTGTCCGTATGTATCCTGCCAGTAGCCCTTTGGAGTTTGAGTTCTTGTGAGAAAATCAAGCCCGCGCCTATACATCCGTTCCACCTCGGGCGGAATGGAATCCGGTTCCTCTTCAAATAACTCCTGAGCGATTGAAAAATTAACGAACATCAATAATATTGCAAATACAGATTTTGCAAGCGCTAATTCAATCAGGCGCCCATTATATTTTCTTAATTTGCTGTGTCGTCTTTGAAACATAACTACCGCTACGGATTAATCTTATCAATAGCGTTGAAATAATTCTGCAACGCCTCTCTAAATTCAGATGGCAAAACTCTCGTCCCGGAGCCGCTTGTTTTTTCTGTTGCCCGTTCTGGATTTTGACCCGCTCCGGGTTCGTTCCCATTCGCCTTTCCAGAGCCTCTGGTCGGGTTCCCGCCAACATTGCCGCCCGCCTGAGTTCCCTGTCCAGACATATTCATCATCTGCGCAACTGTGTTTGCCCCGCGGCTTTTAGACTGACCCGAATTCAAAATACGTCGTAGCGCGTCATCAATGAGGTTTAGCGCGTCTGTTTGCGTATCAACAACCTCTTTGCCGG
>JBAMMJ010000191.1:14218-23866 GCA_039793825.1 Verrucomicrobiota bacterium
CTCAACATAAGCTCAGAATCAGCCATCGCGTCGGAAGCCTGTTGCAGTCGTGGTCTCACTCTTGAAAAGATACGTTGCGGAATTAGAGATTCAAGACCGTCGCGCAAATCAGTCTGGCGATAGGCAAGCCGCGCAGTCTGGCGTTTGTAATTAACCGCATCCGATTTCCGTTTCTCAAGCAAAGAAGTCCACTCAATCAATGACTCCTGTTCGTCACGAATTCTCAAAAGCGCAAGCAGATGTTCAAGGTCAAGTTCATTCATCTGTTGCTGGCTTCCGTTCTGGCTATTGCTTTCGCTTTCCTGAAGCTGACCTTCAAGCCGTTTTGCCCATTGCTCAAACTGATCGCCCCAACGATAGCAATTTTGCAGCGATTGCGCGGCAACGTTCTCCCTGATTTTGTCTGAGACTTTAAGCAACTCTTCTACCACCTGAGTCGTTTTCATCTCTTCGGCAACCGCCCCATAGTCCTCGTCGTCGGTGCGCTGGTAAAAACGTTCAACCTCATTCTGTAATTTTGAACTCTCTTTGCTCGTGGATTCCTGGCTTTCGGCAAGCAGCAATATAGTCCGCAACATCTGTCGGTCAAGTTGATTCGTTCTTAAACCGATTATCTTCGGCATATTTGTCTTTAAAGTGTCTCCGATGTTTCGTTCAATTTCTGCAATCTTTCTAAATCGCAACGCCAAGCCTTTGACCTGCAATTTATCAAGGTGTTTAGCCATCTTCTGCTGCAAATCCTGCAACGCCTGCAACGCCTCGTTTTCTTTCTCATAAGCCTGCTGCATTTTTTCGCTGCGCCGCGACTGGTTCTGGCTCTGGCGCGCAGAGTCAAGTGAATTTGCCGCAGGTTGCATTTTTTCGGAAGCAATCTGCTGCATCTCCTCCACGTTGTTTGCCCAATCCTTCAACAGGTTTTCAGGAATTGCGCTGTTGCGCATAGCCTCCTTTAAAATTTTCAGCGTCTCTTGAGACAACCGTTCAAGCTGACGTTGATATTCTTTTTGTTCCGATGTCTGGTCGCCAATTTGTTTAGTTGTTTCGCTCTCCATTAGTTTATCAGGCGGCTTTGACATAGTTTGCCTTGTCTTGCCGACAAGGTTTTCCTGTTGACGCGCAAGCTCCTCAATCGCATTCCTTATCTTCTCAAACTGCTCAAAAATAAACTTCGCGTGTTCTTCTTTGCTCAATACATAAATTCTATGTAGCGCAGATTCGGATTCAGCCCTCTGAGGATAGTAATCTACGGCTGTTGCGCGCAGATTAACCAGACTTCCCGGTGGCAGCTGATAAATAGCAGGCGAAAATTGGTATACACCTTCAAGAGTTCTGGACTGATACCCGCCATTTGTAACCGCATACGATAGCCGCGCCGCCTGCGCTTCATCAGTCTGCGGCAATAAACATTCTAATTTAACGCCAATCTGTTTTACCCCGTAATCGTCTCGGGCGAAGATTTTTATTGGAATCAATTCATCTTCAAGAACTGCCATCTGTCTTGGAAATTCAGGCAACTCAACCATCGGCGCGGCGTCCTTTACCGAAAGAATTTCAAGAGTAAACGGCGATTTTGCGGACAATCCGAGTTTATCAACCCAGTTTAAACTCAATTTTATATCATTCGTTACTTCAAAAGAACCAATATAGACTGTATTGCCGTTGGTATTAACAAATAGGCTATTGTCATCTATACATCTAACTTCCTTAATTTCGCGGGTAAAAATTCCTTCAATGCCAACCTTGCCGCCATTTATAACCCCAAGTCGGTTTCCCTGAATAGTAATGGTAGTATTCGGATAATTAAGATATCCCGGATAAGTTATCCGCGCGGTTATCTCCCTTAACTGCGGGCGAAAGGCAGGTTCAATCGCAATCAACTTTTTGGCGTCGCCAACTCTGACCTTTAATACCCCCTTTTGCGAAATCCCCGGTATTTTAAAAACAACTCTCTCATTATTAACGACACCTTTAATAACAGGCTGGTCGCCAAACTGACAACTTGCTCCAAATGGCGGCGTCAACTGGCGTCGTCTAATCCCAAATTCAATCTCAAATTCTTCGCCGTGCGGAACAACCAATTTATCCGGCAACCCTTCAATGTTCACAAAAGTGAACCTCTGAACACTTGAAAGGGGCAGCAATAATCGGGTTAAAGTATTTGCGCCAGCCTCTGGAATTAACAAAAACGGCAGCAAGGCAAAGATGAACAAAATCAACGAAAACAAACAGTAAATCTTTGGCTTCCTTAAAGCGACAGCGGCAGTAAAATCATACTTGACCGCTTCATTGGCAACCTGATTAATTGCGGCGCGGACAAGGCTTTTTGAAATATTTGGATACAGTTTTTGTTCATCCGCAAGCTCAACAATTCCGAGCAACCTATCGCCAAGTCGTTGATAATGTTTCTGGACTATTCTTGCCATAGAACGAATGTCTCTGCGGCGCAAAATCCAATGTTTAACCCAGAACGACGCAAAGTAAACTACAACGGCGATCCCACCAAACGTAATAACCGCGCGAAGCAAATTAGGTGTATCCCATAATCTATCGGATATAAATAAAATCAAAAAAGCAGCGATTAACCCGGCCAAACTGCCCGAGACAGCAATAACGGTATCCACCAACCAGAGCCGTCTCTCAAGCAAATCAAATTGCTTTCTTATTTCAGGCGGCAGATCAGCCAGATGTTCAGCTTGAAAATCCATATTAAAACGAATGTGTTATTTTTTTAATCATTCTCTAATCGCTTTAATTTAAATCATACCAGCAAATTTGCGACCAGTCCAATAAACAGCCAACAATAATACAATAAACCCGCCCCAATACGGATTTGCCCAGAGTCGGATGCGGATTTCGGCAGGTTTGGGTTCCGGCAACGCCCCGATGTCCTGAACAATAGAATCAAATCCCTCAATCCCAACATATTTTCCGCCGGTCAATTCAGCAAGTTCTCTTAAAATAGAAGCGTTAATCGGTCTGCCAATCTTTTCCCGTTTTTCAGCTGAAACAGAGATTTTTGTTTCAAACCGGGTTTTTATTTTATCGGATGAAAGTTGGAAGGTATGCGAGCCGGGTTCGTTGATTTTCAGGCTCCCGGTAAATACCCCCCAGCCGCCGGCAAGAGGTGTCAGGTCGTAATGTTCAACCTTGCCGGATTGATATTTAACGGTTAAGGTTGCAGAGCCCTTTTCAACTGGCATACCCCGGTCATCCATCAAGGTGGCTTGAACAAACACCGTATCGCCAACAACAGGATTTTCCGGACTGTAAACAAGCCGAACGCCCTGTCCTGCGGCAAGATGACGCTTGTGAGCCATCCAGCGAACCACCTGTCCCCAGAATCTATAATGATACCTATCCTCAACTCCCCGTCGCCAGCGCCATGCACTATCAGTTCCCATAAACAACGTCTCGCCGTTGCCGTACGGTCGGGTTACAAGCAACGCAAGCCGACCGTGCTCATTGCGCAAACCCGAATGGACGGCAAGAACATCAGAACCGGGCTTGCTTTTGAGAACCCCCGCGCTCCAATAAAACCCCGGCAACGTCTTCCACAGCTCTTCATTTTTATCAGGGTCGGAGCTAAGCATAGTCAAAAAATGCCCCCGCCCGGTGGTTGTCAATTGTAAAAACGATTCTGTGGAAAACCCGTAACCATTCGGTTTTGACTCATCATAAACAATTGGCAGCAAATCGCCCAGCGGAGAACTAACGAGAGTTAACTGGCGACCGCGAATTCCGGGAAGAAACACAACACCGCTCCCCTGCTGTTCCACCAACCCTCTTATCAATTCAGCCTGTGCATAGGTCAATTCCCCCTGCGCAATCCCTATATCGCCAATAAACACAACATCGTATTTTGATATTTCTTCCTTGCTTTCGGGAAATGAAGCTAAATAATTGCTGCCGCCACCAATGCCAATCTGCGGATGAAGCAAAAGACAGTGCACTTCAACCCCCGGATCGCGCATTAAAGCGTTTCTCAAATAGCGATATTCCCACCGCGGCAAGGTTTCAATAATAAGCACATTCAACCGTTCGGTTCTTATTGATACCTTTATCTGCCGCAGGTTGTTGTCAGTCAAATATTCCCCCCGCGCGGCCGGGACTTCAACAACAATGGTGTGCTCGCCAATCGTTTTAGGCTGCCATAGCAAAGTCTCCAATACCTCGCTATTGGGCGGCAATACAATCTCCTTTTTAGTATCCGCAACATTGTTATCGTAAAGCTGAATATGAGTTTTAATCTCATTTGTTAGATAACTTCTAATTCTTACGGGGATTGACATCTGCTCGCCCAACAACCCATAACTCTGCGCTTTGATCGGCTCAACAATTATATCAGGCAGATGCTCCTGGTTGCCGACACCCACGGTATAAATCGGCACTCCACTTGCCGCATACTTTGTCGCTGCGGCAGTCGGAGGCGCGCCGACATTCCAATCTCCATCAGAAAGCAAAAGCACAGCCCGCAGATTGCCAAATTGCTTAATCACCTCTTCAAGAGATAAATTCAAATCCGTCCCAGTATCGTAATATTCCGCAGGATTGTTAGTCGCTTTGCGGTAATCGGAAAAATCCTGAACAATCACCTTATTTTCGTTCTCCCATTTTTTGTAAAATCTATTGGTCAATTGCAGGTTAACCCAACCACGACGGGTAAGAATGTTATTCCCATCTCTTACAATAACATCTCTTGTCTCCATACTTTCTGAAGCGTCGCACAAAACTACAATTTGCGGCATTTCCCGACGCGTAACCTGTTTAACAAATTCCGGCTTTAACAATGTAAACCCAATAGCCGTCATTACCAAAAAACGCATTCCCTCCAGAACCGCAACACCTCTAACCTCGCGCCGGCGCCGCCAGTTCTCAAAACACAAATACCCCGCCGCCAGCCATACGATTATGGCAAGCGCAATAACCCCAAAAGAATATGAAACCTCTAATTTTGTCATCTAAAACTTAGTTCAAAAAAAATCATTATCTCTCCACCACAAATTTCATCCCGGCTACTGTCGTTCCATTCTTTCATTTCGGGTCCTCCACCAATGCATTTTCCTGCCGCTGGACAAATTGTTGTTGGGGTCTAACCCGTGGCGGAAGCACCAGGATTGATTCAATTATCAAAAACAAAACCATCGCAATTAAAAATGACCTCCATATCTCCGACTGAAACGACGAGCGGTTTGAATATTTTTCCTCAAAGAGTGTAAAATTAACCCCGTTGAATACCGAACGAATTTCGGATGAATCGGCAATCTCAAAATTATCTTCAACCTCCGGATGATTAACAGCCACAAGCCGCCCGCCAACTCTATACACGCCGGCATTTGCTCTATAATCCGAACCGCCTTCAACAGGAACCACCGACTCTCCAATAGCCCTAAAATCTGCTTCGCCGCAAACAAGCATCCCCGATTGCCTGATTCTTTTTGCGCCAGATTCAAACAACCTTTGAATCAGCGGCACGAGCACAATCCCTTCGCGCAGGTTGGAACAATCCGGCTCAACTGAGCTCGCGCAGGCAATAATCTGACCTTTTCCCAATACCTTGCGCGCAATAAAAACCGAGCCATCTTCAAACCGCGCCAGCGCCTCGCCACCGCTTAGTTGTCTTCGTTTGAAAATGCGCAACTCATTTAGCGGCAAACTCAACCCCTCTTCTGTGCGCGCAAGCACCCCTTCATTCTCCTGCCAGCTCGCCACCTTTAATGCCCTGTCCTGTTCGGTTTGATCCTCCTTTCCGAAATTGATACCCTCAAAATTTCCTTCATCAATGCCGGCAAAAAACAATACCACCCCGCCTGAACGCACATAAGAGCGCAGTTTTTCCGCCAATTCTCCAGAAGGCGGCTTTTCGTTCCAGACAACTAACGCGTAATCGCCGATGTTAAGCGAATCCGCCTTTTCAACTGGAACTAATTCAGCCATTCTGTTGGTATCTGATTTTGATGGCGCGGCGGCAATGGTTAAAATTCTTCCGCCAATAGAATTTGACGAAATAATTGCCGCTTTTAACACAGGTGGCGCCGAGTAAACAAAATACGCGATGTTGTTTCTAACATTGGAGTCTGCCGATATTTCAACCTTACCCCAGCCGCTGGCGTATTTGTCGCCCTCTTCAATTAAGACTTTGTGACGGTAACTGACCGACTGCCCCTGACAGGGAATTTCAATATACTGCCGCGTCCGGTTGACAAAGATGTTTAAAGGCAGATTTACCTGCTCGGAGGAAGTCCTCTCCACGGCAAGCTCAATCGTCAACAACTTTCCTTCAGGAACATTTTTTAAAAAAGCGTCTTTTATCAAAACCGAGTTGTCCTCAATCGGCGATGGGTTTGAAATTTGCAGCAATCTCACCCTGAGATTGCTTGTTGCTGAACCCAGACGCGCCAGAAGGTCGCGCCAGCGCTCGTTGTCAGGCTGCCAGTTACTTTTTTGCAGGTCGGAGGCAATCCAGATTTCAGTTGAACCGGGCTTGTTTCGCTGAATCCATTCTAAACCCGATTCAAGCGTGGCAATCACATCAGCCGCTGTATCAGAAGCCGCGGTAAATGAAAGCCTGCCCAACAACGCGGGGTCTCCAATCTCCTGCGGCGTTCGGGTTGCCGTGTCAATTAATATCAGCTGGCTCCTGCCTTGATAGGCGCGGGCTGAATTTGCCAGAATCTGAATTGCTGTCTCACGTTTTGTTGCGCCATTGATCTTGGTCTCCATACTCAAAGAACGGTCAAGCACTATAAGTATGGCATCCGGCGCCCCTTGAAAAACCCATCCAAGCCAACCACCGGCAAGCGGCCTGCTAACTACAAATACCAGCGCGGCTACAGCAAAAACGCGCATCAACAAAATTAGCCATTGTTTAATCCGCGCCTGACGCGTTGCGGTCCTGTTTGCCGAAAGCAAAAACATCATCGCCGCCCACCTCACTGAACGGTGCCGCAACTTATTCAATAAATGAATAATCACCGGCAACAGCGCCAGCGGCAATCCGTACAGCATTATTGGCTCAAGAAAGGTCATCTATAACAATCGGAATTTGACAAACGTTTCATCTCACTTACTCCAATAAACCCGTTCTTTCATTTGTTGTTTCGCTCCAATAAAAAATCGGCTAAAACCTTTTCATAACTTTGATTCGTAATCACTCTGCGATAATCAACATTAAATTGTCGGCATCCGACACTTATTCCGTTTAAAAACTCATCAAGATTTTTCAAATACTGTCTTTTAATCACATTTGGTTCGGTAAGCAAACTCATAGGGTCTTCCATATCTATAAACCTTGTCGGATGTTCAAACGGAAATTCAATCTCCTGAGGATCAATCAAATGGAAAATAGCCAGATCGTGTTTTTGAAACCGCAGATGCTGAAAACAACTGATCAGCTGCCGCAGGTCGCAAAAGAAATCCGAAAACACAATCACAATGGCGCGCTGTCTGATTTTCTCAGCCAGCTCGTGTAAAAGCGGCAAAAGATTGGTTTTTCCGGCAGGTTTGGCGCGCTGCATAACGTCAAATATCACTTTCAAATGAGTCGGGTTTCGGCGCGGCGGTATGTCAACAACAGAATCGCCGCTCAAACAATGAACTCCAACCGCATCCCCCTGCTGAATCGCAAGATACGCCAATGTGGCGGCAAGCTTTCGCGCGTAGTCCAATTTACTTGTTTTCCCGTCCGAAGAAAACCCCATAGAACCGCTGCAATCAAGCGCAAGATAACAACGCAAATTTGTGTCTGCTTCAAACTCCTTTACATAAAAGCGGTCAGTCCGCGCGTAAACCCGCCAATCAAGCCGCCGAATATCGTCGCCAGGAACATATTTTCTATACTCGGCAAATTCAACGCTCGCCCCTTTATGCGGACTTTTATGAAGCCCCGTAACCGTGCCAATCATCGGAAGACTTGTCGTGAGCGGGTATTGCGAAAGGCGGCTTAAGACATCAGGGTCTATCAGATTCCACTCGCTTCTATTCTCACTGCTCATATTGATTATTCTCTTTGCGAACCTCTTCCAGAAGCCGATTAATTATCTCCTCGCTTGTAATGCCTTCGGATTGAGCCTGAAAGTTAGTCAAAATCCTGTGATTCAATACCGGCTGCGCAACAGCCTCAACATCTTCCATCCTCACAAGATAACTCCCGTGCAATACCGCATGCGCCTTCGCCCCCTTTATTATATATTGAACCGCGCGCGGACCTGCCCCCCAATTCACCCAACGTTTAATATAGTCCGGAGCGCCATTCAATTTTGGACGAGACATCCGCACCAGGTCCACCACGATATCATAAATGTGTTCAGGCACAGGAACGCGCAGCACAAGCTCCTGAAATCTCATCACCTCTTCCCCGCTCACAACAGGATTCAATTGCGGCGAACCCGAACCGGTGGTTTCGCGGGCTATCCGCCGCTCTTCTTCAAGCGTCGGATAATTGACGTGTATGAAAAACATAAATCGGTCTAATTGCGCCTCTGGCAAGGGATAAGTCCCCTCCTGCTCAATCGGGTTTTGAGTAGCTAAAACAAAGAATGGCAAAGGCAGATTATAATTCTGTCCAGCCACCGTAACCTTATATTCCTGCATCGCTTCAAGCAACGCCGATTGCGTCTTGGGCGGCGTTCGGTTGATTTCATCCGCAAGCACAATGTTCGCAAACACCGGACCTTTCACAAACTCAAAGGCGCGTCTGCCGGGCTGACTTGTCTCCTGCAAAATCTCAGTGCCGGTGATATCGCTCGGCATAAGGTCGGGGGTAAATTGAATCCGACTGAACTTCAAAGACATAATCTTTGCAATCGTATGCACAAGCATCGTCTTTGCCAGCCCCGGCACCCCCATCAATAAAGCGTGTCCACGAGAAAGAATGCAAATCAACACCTGCTCAACCACCCTGTCCTGACCTATAATTACTTTGGCTATCTCAGACCGCATCCGTTGATACAAATCGCGCAAACGGTCTATCTCGGCGACATCATCGTCGCTCATCCTTGACGCCATAGCAAGGTTCCTCTCTTCCCCATTCCGATTAATCTCATTCATACAATCTTCTTATTACATCGTTACCAATAAATATCTTACATCTATTTGACGAGTTTTTGCACTAAAAGTTCTGTCAAATTATAATGTTATTCAAATTCGTTCAAGTGAAAAGCCGCTCTCAATGCCATTGCGCCCTCGGATTGTCCTGGCAATTTATGCAAATTTGACCCCATTATCACGCTTTTACAAAAAAGCCAAAAATAAAATTCAATCGCTTCTGAAGACAACCCGGCAAATCCGATGCGCAAAATCGCCACGAAGACACGTCAAATAAACTGCTTACGCCTGCCGGACGACGTCAAAATTCCTTTTGAGGACAATGTTTACTTTGTTTTTTCCCTCCGTGTCTTTCGTGGTTATAATTTTTAACCATAGAGAACACTGAGTTATTGTTCAATTATTTTTATTTCTTCCTCTATTAAATCATACAATTTATAAACCATCTCATCTATCTCCTTGGCCAATACATCTGAAATTCCAGATTTTTAAATTTTTTAGATACATATTATTCCTCCTTTAATTTTTTATTTTTATTTCATCCCATACATCTCCACCACCTTCCCATCCAACTCCCTTTGTATCTCCTCCAATTTTTCCTCTGCT
>JBAMMJ010000192.1:0-11631 GCA_039793825.1 Verrucomicrobiota bacterium
GTCAGGCGTTGACCCGTCTAATTCAGCCAGGGCGGTGTTTATCGCCAGCGCCTCGTTAATAACGAGCGCACCGCCTGTGATGGATGTGGTTATGATTGGATTTGGCGAACCTGGTGTTGGCTGTGTGAAATAAACGATGTTTGAACCGCCATTTGGCGAGCGGCCCTGAGAGACGTTTTTCCATTGCGGTTGATACATAACGATGTCAATCGCAACAAGGTTTGTGTCAAATAGTCCGATGCCTCCCTGAAAGCTGCTCAATCTGAAATTAAGATGAAGCGGGCCCTGAGAGGTGTCGCCATCGGCGAAGAATCTTAAAAATCCGTAGCCGCTTATGAAACTCAACGGCGGAAATTGATGTCGGGTTGGGGAGCTTATCACGCTGTCGCTGATATAAAGACCGCCGATATTCACCGGCAGCGGGTCGGCGTTATAGATTTCCACAAAGTCGTTTGCAAATGGCGCTTCGCCGAGGGCGAGCCATTCATTAATTTTAAGATTATAAGGGCTTCCGATCTGTGCCGGACGATTCTCCGCGCCAAAGGTTGGAGTAGTGAGAGTCCAGGAGCCGTTGGGGAGTTTGCCTATTGAGAGATCGGGGATTTGAGGTCCGAATGAGATTGATTCAATCAAAGCCCCGCCGCGTTCGCGAGAATCGTATAAATAAAGGTCGTCTCCTTCCTGATTCAATCCGAAGCCGGTATAATAACCGCTCGCGCCCTGAGGTTTGTTTGCGCAATAAACAACTACATAACCGCGCGGCGGGATTATTGAATTTGTTGGGAATATAAATTTATCCGGGTTTGTCGGGTCATCAGTAAGGCGAATGCCGACAAGGTCAAACGGTTCATCGCTTTCGTTGTATAACTCAACAAGGTCGGGCGTGATGCCGTTTGTGAGCAGGACAGTCTGGTTTGCCGCGAGTATTTCGGTCAATCTCACAGGTGGCAGTCTTAATTTTGTTTCCCAGACAGGGGTTCTTGTGATAGTGGCGGATTCGCCGTAAATTGGGTCATCCTGATAATAGCCGGCATCGTTTTTTCCAACAATTTCAATGTAATGTGGTCCGTCCAGCAAATTTAGAATTTGGATTGGCGTAGTAATTGGAATTTCCGGACTCCAGGGTCCATTGTCAAGCCGCCATTTATAATGAGTATAACCTGATCCATACTGCCAGCTGGATGAGGGGATACCGTTGCCTGAACGGTTTATTCCGACGTTGAGGATGAGCGAACCGAGCGATGAACTCCCGGCAGGCACGCCGCTTAGGCGGACGCCTTTTGGTATCACAGCGCCTAAATCGGATTTAAACGGACCGGCGCCAGTTGCCGGCGAACCTGATTTAAGACCGAACCAATCCCACATAATCTGAGCCTGAGCCCAGTTTGTAAAATAAGTTTCACTCAGCTGTGGAATATATTTAAACATCGGGTTTGCGTTAAAGTTGCTGCCGCCGCGGCCGTTCCAGGAGAATGGCATAAGATTGTTTGTTATTGTAACGATCGCGTTGGTCAAAAATTGCACAAGTTTGTTGGCATCGTAAATTATGTTGCCTTCAAGATATGCCCCTGCGGCTTCTGGATAACCTTCATCGGCGACCGCGATGACTGCGCTGTCGGTGTCAGTGCCGCCGGTATGTGTAATTCTGACGACGGTGTTGTTAATGAAGGTATAAAAGTTGCCCTGTTTAGCCATTGCGGCGTGGTCGCAATCATAAAAGATGTTTCTTATTATGGTTATTTCGGATGTATTACCGCTATCGCTGCCGCCGCTCACAGCGCTTGAAGTATCCGGGGCGCCGTTGCGATGGCAATGCAGGAAGATGTTTCCTTCCACCCAGGCGTCGGTGCCGTCAAGGTCAAGGATGTCGTCAGCCGAGCCCATAAAGACGTTTTCTATGAACTGGACAATAGGCTGATTTGGACGGTTGCCGCCGGTGAAGTCAATGGCGTCGTTGTAACCATTCGGGGAACCGACGTAATTTCTATAGAATATTCCGCGACCGCCTGCCTTGATACCGCCGCTTCCGTGAATCGGCTCAAAAGCCGCTGTTGGGGTTGGGAAGTGACAATAACTGACGTAAAATGAGGAATTATCCAGAGAGAGGTATTGAGCCGAGGTTGTATTGAAAATCACGTGGTCAAGGTAGAGGGTTCCGCCGCTTGAATGAATAGCGGTTGAACTATTGTATTCAATGATGGCGTAGGCGATTCGCGTTTCTGGAGAGCCTGCGCCGCCATTTATGGTTATTCCGCTCCAGGTTGTTGTGGTTCCTGGGGCGCGGGTGAAGCAAATCATTGCCGTTGGCGTTCCTTCCGCTATTAAACGTCCGCCATTGGCGACCGTGATGGCAACGCCCGACCCCATATAAACTGTTGTGCCCGGTTGAATTGTTAATGTGGCGCCGCTATTAACGGTGATGCTGCCTGTAACCTGATAAGGTCCGTTTGCTGGCGACCATACGGTATCTGTGGTTATTGCTCCGGAGACGCTTCGTGTGGTCCCGCTGTCATACCAGATATCCAGGTTAGTGCTTGCAAAGACAACATTGTTGCTATTAACCGATTCAATGAGGACTCTGTTGAGTCCCGGGTTTAGAGTGACTGTGTTGGTCCAGCGCGCCTCCCAGGCAGACCAGATTGATTGGACACCGTTGACGAGCACCTTGCGTGTATGTATTGCGTTAGCCGTTCCAAACAGGGTTACATTTGGGCTGGTTGAACGGTAATAACCGCTTTGCTGACTTAATGTATTTGAGACTGTCAGGTCCAGCGGAATTTGTGAAAGCACTATCGCGCGGCGATTGTATGCCCAGGTTTTCATATTGTTGATCCGCGTATCATCAGGACCAATGCCCCAACCCTTGAGAAGCTGGTCAAATAAAGGGTTGAGTTGATTCGGGTGGAAAGTGCTGTCGCATAGCCGTTTTAACTCGCCAAAGAATAAAGGCACAAACGCCGCGTTGGTTACAAACCGACGCAACACCGGGACGTTGGCGTTTGGATTGGGCGGATTCATCATAATATAGATTGAAGAATTTGTATTGATGGGATAATAGCCCGAGCCGGTATCGCCTTCTCCGAAGATGGTGTCGTAGTCGTGTCCAATTAAGACAAACCTTTTGTCTTTAAGTCCACGATAAAGGGCATAGTCGTCGCCGATGCCGTTAAATAACGCGGTTTCTCCAAAGTTCATCAGTGTGCCTATAGCAAAATATCTCATCCAGTATGTCACATTTACATTGGTTTGAATTGCTTGAAGATAATCGGGCTCGTTCGGAACATTGCTGAATGAATATACGAGGTTGAACAAGTCTGACCAATCGTTTTCGGATTGGTTGGATGTTTTGTAATATCCCCGGCTTATATAAGTTGTGGGGTTGTTGTCATAATAAGTCAGGTTTGCATTGTGATTGCCTGTTGATGCTCTGTAAACGTTGCCGCCCGGGTCGTCGGGGTACAGGGCGTCAAACAGGTCTCCATTGACCGGTTTTAACATTATAAAGGTTCCCCATCCTGCGCCGCTACCTGTGCCGTTTTGTGGAGCCGTCAATGGCGCAAGGTTTACGCCGTTTATTCTATACTGGATAACGTGCGCGTCTGCCGAGGGCAGACCCGATTTCTGCGCAAGCACATTTCCGACAAGCGAGGCGTGAATAAACTGGCTGTTTATGTTGACCGCCGCAAGGTTATTCCAGCGGTTGTCATTTGGTATATTCAAACGGTTATTTGTTGGCGTTCTGCTGCGAGTCCCTGCGCCGCGAACACGTACGCCGCAACTATATCTTACGGCTGTTCCGCCGCCATCTGTGGCAATCATTGTGCAATTAAATTCCGCGTCGCTATTGCGGTTTGATGGTGGGAAGGTGGCGCGATCGGTGGCAGTCATCACTAATCTGACTGACGGCATAGTGTTGGAAATTACCTCGTCATCAACCTGAAATAGAGCATTTGCCGACTGAATCGCTGTTCCAAAGGTGTTGTTAGGACCGTTTGTTTCAAGAACCGGACCCGGATATGTGCGGCTATTGCCGTTAATATCCGATGCCTGAACATAGAACTCAATGATCGTGCCGTTTGCCATTGGCGGTAAAACCGCTCCATATATGCCATCGCCGGGCAAACCGTCCTGGTGCTGTCCGTCATCAAACATTTGAACAGGACTGAACGCCGGTGGGTTTTGGGTTGTGTGATTGCGATAAAACAGGGTAACATTTTGGACGCCGCCAGGAATTTCATCTATGACTTTTGCGGTTATTATAATTGAATTTGTTGAGCGCGGTATGGGCGGATAATGGGTTACATCGGTTATTAGCGGCGCAATATTTTCTCGCGAAACCGAGTTTGGTCCACCCGGTGTTCCGTAAAGCACAGCGCTTGAAGACCAGTTTTGACCGTAGGTATTTGGCAAAGCCGGGTTTATCAATTCAAGCGAGCTGCCGAATCCGTCTGCCTCGCAGAACCATCCCAGACCGGAGAAACCTCTATCAGTAATTCTGAAACACAAGATTCTTCCGGTAGCCGGGGTTGCTGGTGTGCCACTGACTGTAATAGTGAATGTGCTGGTTGCCACGCTGTTAATGGTGAATCTGCCATTGTATTCCGGTTGGTCGGCGCCCATTATTATTACAGCGTCCCCTGATTGATATCCGTGTCCCTGAATTGTGACTGTGGCGGTTGAACCGCTGCGGGTGATGGATTGAACAAGCTGCGCTCCGCTACCGCGGACTCGTTGCGCCCAGGTGCCTTCGGAGGCATAGTGAACTTGATTTACACTCTCTCCGGTCGGGCTTGTCAATTCTATTGTCTCATCAGAATTCGCCAGTGAGCCTGTCCAACCACCGACGACATTTGTAATTCCGGGGTAGTTAGATTTAAACTTATTAACATCAGCGGCAACGACGAGAAATCCGCGTCCGGGAATAGAGACGTTTGGGAATATATAATTTACGCCGCGCGTGAATTTGAACCCATTCAGGTTAATTACATTGGTTGTTGTGTTATACAATTCAATCCATTCATCGGCGGGGTTCCCGCTTATCGGGTTGAACATTATCTCGTTTATAATTATCTTGCCGGCGTAAGAGACATTTTGGGCTATGTAATAAGTCCATTCGCCATTTGAAAACTTGTTTGGGGGATTTGCAAAATCTGTAATATCCTGTTCAGGCGACCAGCGGACTTCAACAGTTCCGCTTAACACCGGGGCGAAGGTGAATATGTATGGACCGGCGCCTGAGCCGGTCACAGCGCGCGCCGGACGGCTGTTAATCAACAGGTCATCCGCAGAAACGTTCATCACTTCTTCATCAAATGTGATTGATATCTGGGATAGTTCCGTCAAAGCAACTCCCGGTGGTGGGTCAATGGATTTGACCTTCGGCGGCATATTATCAAATGCGTAATAAACCCAGGTTGCTCCGGGCGCTGTTATATCAAACGGATTCGGTTCTTCGGCAAGGTCTGTTATATCGGTATATGGCGACCAGGTTATTCTTATTATGCTTGCGTTAGGTGTCGGGAAGGTAAACCTGTAATAACTACCAATGATAGCAAGGTTTTGCGCCGGCACGCCATTGATAAGCAGGTCTGTGCGGTCCACATTTTTCACCGGCTCGCTAAATTGAATAATTATGGTAGTTAGGTTTGAAACTGTTGAGCCGGGGGCAGGCACCACGTTAACAATGTATGGCGGCATTTTATCAACCAATTTATATGACCATACGTTGCCCGGTTGATAGGGGTTAAATTCATTTGGCGGCTGGCTTAAATCTGTAATTCCGTGATTTGCAGCCCATCCTATAGAGACATTGCCGTAGGCGGGTTGGGGGAAGAAAAATGTGAATGTTGCGTTTGAACCCTGCATATTGGTGGCAGGCGAGCCGTTAATTAGCAGGTCAGAGGCGTTTATGCCGGCAACTGGTTTATTAAATGTTATAGTGATAGATGTTAATTGAGTTACTGTTGAACCGGCGAGCGGGGTCTGGTTCACGATTGCCGGCGCGTTCGGGTTGAGCAATGTGTATTGCCAGGTGGCGCCGAGCGCTGTTGCGTCAAATGCCTTTGGAACAGGGTCAAGGTCAACTATGTTATGATTGGTTGCCCAGGTGATATTAACCGTGCCGTAAGGGGGTTGAGCAAACTGGAATGTATAAACAGTATTGCTTGCCGATGCCGTGACAGATTGAGCGGGGACGCCATTTATTAAGAGGTCGGACGCGTCCACATTTGTCACCGGTTCAGTAAACGCGACCTGAATAGAATTTAATTGATATACAACCCCAGCCTGAGGGTTTATAGAGGCGATTCTCGGAGGAACGGATTCAGGAGTTAATAAATAGGTATATAACTGGGCGTTAAAGCCAAAATCCGAGCTGTTTGACAGGTCAACGTTAAATGCCTGAACGGTAAACACATTTGTTCCTTCGCGGAGGTAACTTGAAAGGTTGTTTATGGTATAACTCAACCAGGCGGCGCCGTTGTTGTTTGGCTCGGGCGCGGATGATGAGGCAACGCCGTTGTAGGCTATTTCGCCCGAGGGCATATTGTAGCGCAACACTTCAACGCCGTTAATCCAGGCTATAAAACCGTCATCGGATTGGGCATTGAGGTAGAGGTTTGTTACGGCGCTAAGGTTGGGGATGAAGAATTGTTTTCGCAGGAAGATGCAGGTGTAATTGCTTTGCATATCGGAGAGGAGCGTGCCGGGGTTTTGAGCGTTTGTGTATCCGGTGTCTCCGAAGAAGAATGGCGCGAGGGCGTTTGACCATCCCGAATCATCATAGTCCAGAAACCTCCAGGCATTCATCGGAGTGGAGACTTCGTTTGTTCCTTTTTTAAATTTCCAGACGCTATTTGATTCAATAAGGACGTATCTTGGGTCAAGCAGGTAGCTCCAGGTTGAGCCGGCGGCTGTGTGGTTAAATGGGTTTGGAGAGGCTGCAAGGTCTGTGATTCCATGATTTGGCGACCAGGTGATATTTACTGTGCCCGGCGATGGTTGTGGAAAGCCGAATGTGTAGGTGGTCCCGCCGCCCCTTAATGTGATTGCGGGGGAATTGTTTATCAATAAATCAGAGGCATCAACATTTGTAACCGGCTCGCTAAATACGACAGTAATCTGGGAAAGGGAACTGACTGTGGAGCCGGCAGGGGGTGTTTGTGAAACTACGATAGGCGGGATTAAGTCAACAAGTTGATAAGTCCAGGTTGCGCCCGGGGCGGTTTCGTCAAAAGGCAGATTTGCCGGATAACCGATGTCTGTAATGCCGTGATTTGCAGCCCAGCTGACATTTACCGTTCCATAAGGAGGCTGAACGACGACAAATGTGTAATTTGAACCGCTGCCGCTGACACTCGTGGCGGGTACGCCGTTTACCAACAGGTCTGAGGCGTCAACTCCGATTACATTTTCGCTGAATGTGACCTGAATATTCGTTAATGTTGAAATTATTAAACCTTTTGCCGGGGAAACATTGGCTATAACAGGCGGATTCGTATTATAAGGCGGTTCTATTAATACAACTTTCACAGGGGCGGATGTACCGACCAGCCCGCTATCGGTCTCTGCTGTTGCCACAATTAAATTAGTTCCAAAAGCGGCGTTGTTCCAAACAATGCTATAGGGTGAGGTGGTATCGGTTCCAATTAATAGTCCATTTGCGAAAAATTGCATTTTTGTGATTACGAAGGCGGATAACACGTCAGCCGAAATTGTTACATTTGTATACCAGGTAAGGTTGCTGTAAACTGTGCCATCTTTGGGAGCTGTCACTGTCACAAATGGAGTGCCCACAGCGTCATATACAATCACGGATATGGTCGCCGATGAGACCCCGTTCATATTATCTATTGCCAGAATTTGTATTGTATGTTTGCCGAGCGTGGGATTTTGCCAATCCAACTCATACGGGGCGTTAGAAACCGAGCCGATTATCTTTCCATCAACATAAAAGTCCACACGGGAGATATCGCCATCCGGGTCATACGCGTCTGCCTTCAACCTGATCAGCTGCGGCGCAAAATAATAGGAGTTGTTTGCCGGACTTGTGATATTCAGGACGGGGTTCTGGTTTCTGATAATTACCGGGATGCCGAGTAATTCAAAATCAAAGCTTATGTCTGAGCTGTTGAGAGATGATTGATGAATTTCAACTGCAATGATATTGGTGCCGGGGAGAATAACTGATACAGGGACGGTTGCAGGATAAAAAACGGTGCCGTCATCGGCGGCGTTATTTGCCAATGTAGAATAAGTTATGTTCCCTGCAGGCAAATTGAATCTGCCGACCTCAGTCCCATTAATGTAAACCACCGCTCCGTCGTCGCGCATTATTCGTATCACGAAGTTTGTATAGGATTGTGGGTCGGGGATTATGATTTTTTTACGGAAATAATAGGTAATATATTTGTTATTAGGGTCGGGTCCGTAGTTTAAGAGGGTGTTTTCTGGTCTGCTATCTGTGGCGTCGCCGTAGCCGAGCTCTGCCATACCTTCTGCCCATTGGCTATCGTCAAAATCTAAATTTCGCCAGGCGGTTCCCTGGTCTGTTCCATCATCAAGATATTTCCACACTGAATTTGAGGGGATCAATTTATAAGCGACGGCAATGTAGACCGGAGCCGAGGTGAAGATGGTGCCTGAATCAGCCCAACCGACCGCTAAAATTCTGTGAACTCCCGGAACAACGTTGTTCCAGGTTGCGGAATAAGTTGACTGGTTGATTGCGCTTATCCCGGTGGCTATAAAATTACCGTTTACATAAAAACTGACATTAGTCATTGAGCCTGAAGGAATTAACGCAATTGCGTTAATTGTTATGGCATTTGTGTCGGTAAAGGTTGCGCCATCGGCTGGAGAGGTTATGGTAATGCCTGGCTCCAGCACTGTTATAGTTGCAACGGAAGAAGTTGCGCGGGCATTTCCTGTGTAAACCATAACAGCATAAAAGCTGTGCTGCCCAAGCGGTGTATTTGTAACAACCGTTGTATATGGTTGGTTTGTAAGGGTGGCAATCAACGTTGTTGTTCTGTAAAATTCAATTCGCTGGATATTCGTTATTCCTCCGCTGACAGTGGCGGAAACTGTAATTGGGGCGCCATAGACATAAACGTCTCCATTGGTCGGGGAGGTTAATATAATGGAAATTGCCATAGATATCCTTAAAATTATAGAACCTGTGTAATAAATTGACCCAAAAATTCTTGTGCCGCCGACAAGGATTTTATATTCGGTGCCGGCGACTGCATTAAAGGTTACCCGGCTTTGATTTGTCCCGCCGCCAATGTCATTATTCTCCGCAACAACAGTTAATGATCCGAGCGTTCCGGTATAAACACCTAATACGGTGTTGAATGAACTCCCTACAGTATCAATCGTTACCAGTCCGCTCGCCGGCGCCACCCATCCCCACCAGACTGTGGCGCCATAACGGGCGCCACCAACCCTATCGGGTTCGCCAGTTTCTTTGGTAGCGCCTGCATTTGAACCTGTAGTGGTAATATTGTATCCCCCAAGCATTATTCGGTTTTCAAAATTATCGTTTGCCGGTTGACCATATACGATGAATGGAACAGCCAGAATAAAAACGACCAATAACAGTTTTAACGAGACCAATGCCCTGATCATATAATTTTTGTTAACTTGTTTATAATTATTCAGTTGCAAATATTGATTACCCTCATTCAGAGGAAATAACCTGCTAATTTTATTTATAAGTAGACGCATTAACCGCTCAACTGGTTACTTTTTTATTAGCAATTTATATACCAAAAGAGGACTTTTTCAATTTTAATGGAAATCAAATGGCTTTGACAGAGGGAAGGCTGAGGGAAGGTGACGTATTTGAGAGATTTTATTATTCTGGGTTACGAGGACTTCAACAATATCAAATCTGAATTTTATATTCTGGTTTTTGAGGAGTTTTAAGTAGTCCATAGCTGCAAGGGAGATTAAACGTCGTTTTCTTGCGTCAACCGCCTTTGACGGTCGCGTCCATTCTTCCGATGAACGGGTTTTGACCTCAACGAAAACAAGACAATCGCGCTCGCGAAATATCAGATCAATCTCGCCGCGTCCTGAGTTATAGTTTGCTGTTAAGAATTTTAAGCCTTTTGATTTGAGGTATTTCTTTGCAGCTTTTTCTCCGTGGATACCTCTAATCAGATGTTCCGGGTAGGTGTGGAAGAAAATGGATTTTAATTTTAATTTTATGAATCTTATAAAATTCATCCGAATAGATTAAGTTGACAATTGGAAATTGGGGCAAACGACTTTCTATGGACTGGGGACGGTCCGAGCGTTTTTAGCGCGTTTAAGTGCTGAGGTGTTCCATAGCCTTTGTGCGCTGCGAAACCATAATCAGGATATAGTTTGTCTAACTCCATCATTATCCTGTCTCGGGTTACTTTTGCGATAACGCTTGCCGCTGCGATTGAATAACTTAACGAATCACCTTTGATAATTGCCTTCTGGGGAATGGCAATTGTCTTGATCGGGTTGCCATCAATAAGCGCAATGGACGGTTTTTGAGATAAATTATTAATGGCTGCGAGCATCGCCTTGTGAGTGGCGTTGAGTATGTTTAGAGAGTCTATTTCCTCAGGTTCAACCTTTGCGACGCTCCATTTAATCAGCGGGGATGATGTGAGATAATTGAAGAAAAACTCCCGTTGCGCAGGGGTTAATTGTTTGGAATCGTTAAGCCCGATAAGTTCGGAAGGTAGCCCGTTCAGATACCAGTCTGAAGGCAGGATTACCGCTGCGGCAACTACCGGACCGGCGAGCGGTCCGCGCCCGGCTTCATCTACGCCGGCTATTGGATAGATGCCCTGTGAAAAAATAGACCGTTCAAAAGCGAATTTATCTATAGACTCGGGATTGGTATTTATCTTATCAAGATGTTTTTTTTGCGGTTTGTTCATTGCTTAAAACTCTTATATAATAAAACTTTCAAAATGCAATTTAATAAAATTTAGATTCTCATAATCATTTTTGTTGTGCATAGTGAATCTGAATTATGAAATCAATGACAGGATACGGTTGCGCGGAGGCGATATTTGGTTGTCGCAAGATATTGATTGAAGTTTTTTCGGTGAATCGGCGGCAAACAGAGGTGCAGGTGGTGTTGCCTGATGAATTTTCGTTGCTTGAATACAAAATAAGGGAGTATGTTTCTGAGTTTATTTTTCGCGGACAGGTTGTTGTGAGAGTTTCAATAAATTGGGTAAAAGGCAAGGTTGAGCCTGGGGCAATTAATCATATTCTTGCGATGGCGTATGCGTATAAATTCAGGGCTCTGGCAAAGAAGCTTGGCATTGCGCAAGATATAAACCTTGATCTCATACTCAGGGCGCCCGGGGTGATGGAATTTAAAAAAATGATTCACGATCAGAATGTGGCGTGGAGAAAGATTAAGAAAGTTCTTGATAAGGCGCTTAAAGATTTTCTCAATATGCGAGCGATAGAGGGGAGTCATCTTGAAGAAGATTTGCGGAAGCGAATCAAGATAATGGAACAAATTCTCAGGGAGGTGAAGGAGCGGGCGCCGCGTGTGGTTGAGAAATATCGCGAAAACCTTAAGGAACGGATACAGAATGCCGGGATTCCGGTTTCTAAAGAGGATGAAGAACG
>JBAMMJ010000192.1:11641-14171 GCA_039793825.1 Verrucomicrobiota bacterium
GAACGGCTTTTAAAAGAGATTGATATTTTTGCGGATAAATCCGACATATCCGAAGAGATCACCCGATTGGAAAGCCATTTCAAAAAATTTTATGAATACATACGCGTTAGCGCAAAAAAAGGCGAACCGATAGGCAGGACGCTGGATTTTCTGGCTCAAGAGATGAACCGCGAAATAAACACGATTGGGTCAAAGGCAAATGATAGTTTTATATCTCATCAGGTGGTTGTGCTAAAAACTGAACTGGAAAAGTTCCGCGAACAGGTTCAGAATGTTGAATAAATTTGGGTAATATTTTGATAAGATGGAAGGGAACGAAAAATTTTTTCAGGGATTAAACGCGCCAACGTTGTTGATAGTTGTTTCGGCGCCTTCTGGGGCCGGGAAAACAACTCTTTGCAACAATCTGCTGAAAGCCGATTCAAATATTGTCCGGGCGATTACCTGCACTACCCGCGCGCCAAGGGCAAATGAAGAAAACGGGATAGATTACTACTTTTTAAGGAGGGAACAATTTGAAGAAAAGATAAAGGGTGATGAATTTCTTGAATACGCGAATGTCTATGGCAATTATTACGGCACGCTAAGGGAAGAGGTATTTGCAAAATTCAGGCTTGGTAAGGACGTATTGCTTAACATAGATGTGCAGGGAGCCCAGAGCGTGAGGATGCAGGCGAAAGGAGATGAAAGGCTACGACGTTCGGTTATAACGGTGTTTATTGGTGTTGAATCCATAAGAGTGCTTGAAGAGCGGTTGAGGAAACGCGGACTTGATGATGAAGAGAGTTTAAAAAAGCGGCTTAATTTTGCGAGGGAAGAGATCAGGCGGTGGAAGGAATTTGATTATTTGATAATAAGTTCAACTATGGATGAGGATTTGAGGCGATTGCGGGCAATCGTGGAGGCTGAAAGGCTGCGGGTGGGCAGGTTGATTTAGTCGTTTATCAGTATAGTTAATTAATGTATATTGTGAAGGTGAACGGAAATAATTGATATAAAATGACTGAAAAAAAAGCTCCAGTAATCGCTCTTGGGGTAACCGGGTCAATAGCGGCGCACAAAGCGATAGATATAACCAGTCAGCTTGTAAAGGCGGGGGCATCGGTTTACGTTATTTTGACCGCGGATGCCGCGCGATTTGTAACTGATGTGCCGTTTAAAACGCTTTCAAGGAATCCAGTTGTTGTGTCGTTATACGACAACGAAGAGGAGTGGAAGCCGACGCATATTTCAATAGCCGACAACGCCGATTTGTTGCTTATTGCGCCTGCGACTGCGAATACTATCGCAAAACTTGCGTGTGGTATAGCCGACAACGCGCTTACCTGCATTGCGCTCGCGATTAACCCGAAGGCAAGGATTTTAATTGCCCCGGCGATGAACGGGAAGATGTGGTTGCACCCGGCTACTCAAAAGAATGTGGAGATATTAAAATCTCGCGGCGTTGAGTTTATTGGACCGGACGAAGGGATGCTTTCTTGCGGCTACGAGGGGATCGGAAGGCTGATGCCGGTGGATAGGATTGTGCAAAGGGTTCTGGAGATTTTGAATCTAAAATAATGACAGGCTCAGAACGACCGGATGATAAAGAAGTTAAAAACCTTTGTTGGGGAATACCAGCAGATATTAAAACCGGTTAAGCCATCGGTCAAAATTCTTTTAAAACGATTGGAGGATGTAGAGCGCGATATAATGATTCCTATAAAAGGAATCCTGATATTAATTCTTGGGTATTATCTATTTTTTTCTCAATTGCTGACGACGGTAACCCCGATGCGGGAAGTGGCTCTACATTCAATCCAGAGATATTTTATTTTTTATGTGATATTTAACGCTATAATGGCAGGGCTATTGATAGTCGGCGAGTGGCGTCGGAAGTTAATCCAGTTGAGGGGGTTATTATTTTTGAATGGCGTGTTTGATGCGGTATTGCTTGCAATTCTTACGCTTGTAACCGGCGGTTATAGCAGCACATTATATTGGTTATTTGTCGGGCTAATATTGCGAAACGCGCTTGTTCTTCCAGGGATACAGGAACAGGTTACATTGAATATTCTGATTTGCTTTTTATATATTTTTGCAGGCACGCTTGATATAAAGATAAGAGATATAGAAGCCAATGCCTATATTCAATTGCGCGAAGCTGAACGGGCGTTGGTAATTCCGCACAGTCCGAAAAACAAGCATCAAACCAATTACGCGAAGACGGATGTAAGCAATAAATTGAGTATGCCGCAGGAAAGGATTGGGGCTGGTCTTGATGAGAACACACTGCGCTCGCTTGACCTTGTGCCGCCTGAAAACCCAGCCGAGCCGGTGGCGCTAAGGACGATTCTGTTGTTTTTGTTCACAGTGTGTTTTTACGGTTTGCAATTATTGCTATTAAGGAATCAAATTGCTCAACAGGAGCGGCGTCAATTTGATATCCGCAGCCAACAATTGCGATCGGCAAGCAGGATTGCCGGAGAAATAGCGCACCAGATAAAAAATCCACTTGCGATAATCAACAATTCTGCGTTTATGCTTCAAC